>NZ_JBEZBW010000053.1:0-55784 GCF_040647305.1 Saccharothrix sp. NPDC042600
CGACGGCCGCGCCGCCCGACGGCCGCGCCGCCCGACGGCCGCGCCGCCCGACCGCCGTACCGCCCCGACGGCCGCGCCGCCCGAGTCCTGCCGCCGTCCCGCCCCAGCTCAGCCGCCCATCAAGTCCGCGCCGAGCCGCCGCCCCGCCATCCCATTCAGCATTGTTCAATGTAGGGATTGTTCAACAATCCAGCAATACTCCGATTGACCTGTTCACCGATAGACTCACCGCATGACGAGCCTGGACGCGGACGACTGGCTGCGCACCCTCGCCGGCGACCGCGCCGACATCGACCGGTCCAGCACGGCGGAGAAGGTCGCCGACAAGCTCCGCGCCAGCGTCCTCGACGGCGAGATCCGCCCCGGCCGGCAGCTCAACGAGAAGGCCCTCGGCGACGCCCTCCGCGTCTCCCGCAACACCCTCCGCGAAGCCTTCCGCCTGCTCACCCACGAGCGCCTGCTCGTCCACGAGTACAGCAAGGGCGTCTTCGTCCGTAAGCCCACCTGGCAGGACATCGCCGACCTCTACGCCGCCCGCCGCGTCATCGAGTGCGGCGCCGCGCGCGCCTACCCCCGCGCCTCCGACGACGCCAAACGAGCCGTCGGCACCGCCGTGGACAACGCCGTCGAAGCCGCCACCAGGGGCGACTGGACCGCCGTCGGCACCCACAACATCAAGTTCCACCAGGCCCTCACCGCCCTGGCCGGCAGCTCCCGCCTCAACGAGGAAGCCGAGCGCCTCCTCGCCGAACTGCGCCTCGCCTTCCACGTCATGGACGACCCCAAGCGCTTCCACGAGGCCTACCTGCCGCTGAACGTCGAGATCGCCGCCCACCTGGAGAAGGGCGCCACCCAGCAGGCCGTCGACGCCCTGGAGTCCTATTTTGAGACGGCCGAACACCAACTGGTGACCGCCCTGCGCGGTGAGTGAAAAAGGATCACGATTCAACTACGTCACCGGTAGGTAATCCACCGGACACCGTGACGACCGTCCCTCCCGAGGCCTAGCATCGCGCGACACCCTGTCATCCGGGCCGCACGGAGGGCACCCATGCCGTCTGCTCGACAAACCAGCCTGCGCTGGAGCTGGTGGAACCTGCTCCTCCTGGTTCCCCTGCTCATGCTGATCACCCCGTGGTTCAACTCCGACGAACCGCGGCTGCTCGGGCTCCCGTTCTTCTACTGGTACCAGTTCGTCTGGGTCCCGCTGGGCGTCATCTGCGTCGGCATCGTCTACGTCAAGACGAAGGACCGGCCGGCCGTGACGGGCAAGCCCGACCTGCTCGGCGTGGACGACCTGGACGAGGGGGCGAAGTAGATGGACTGGACCGAACTCGTGGTGTTCAGCGCGTTGTTCCTGCTGGTCACCGTGCTCGGCTTCGTCGCGGCGCGCTGGAAGGCGGGCGACACGCTCGACCACCTCGACGAGTGGGGCCTGGGCGGGCGGAAGTTCGGCTCGTGGATCACCTGGTTCCTGGTCGGCGGCGACCTCTACACGGCGTACACGTTCGTCGCCGTCCCCGCGCTGGTGTTCGGCGCGGGCGCCATGGGCTTCTTCGCCCTGCCCTACACGGTGATCCTGTACCCGATTGTCTTCCTGCCGCTGGTCCGCATGTGGTCGGTGTCCCGCGTCCACGGCTACGTCACGCCGGCGGACTTCGTGCGCGGTCGCTACGGCTCGCACTGGCTCGCGCTGCTGGTCGCGATCACCGGCATCGTCGCCACCATGCCCTACATCGCGCTGCAGCTCGTCGGCCTGGAGGCCGTGCTGCGCAGCATGGGCCTCAACGGCGCCGGCGTCCTCGGCCACGCGCCGCTGTTCATCGCCTTCGTCATCCTGGCGCTCTACACCTACCAGTCGGGCCTGCGCGCGCCGGCGCTCATCGCGTTCGTCAAGGACACGTTGATCTACGTCGTGATCCTGGTCGCGGTGGTCTACCTGCCCGCCAAGTTCGGCGGCTGGGGCGCGATCTTCGACAGCGCCCAGGCCAAGTTCGACCAGACGCCGGCCAAGGGCGACGGCATCCTGCTCAACGCCAACAACCAGCTCCAGTACGCCACCCTGGCGCTGGGCTCCGCGCTGGCGCTGTTCCTCTACCCGCACTCGTTGACCGGCATCCTGGCCTCGCGCGGGCGCAACGTCATCAAGCGCAACATGGTCGCGCTGCCCGCGTACTCGCTGCTGCTCGGCCTGCTCGCGATGCTGGGCTTCGTCGCGATCACCGCGGGCGTCAAGCCGATCACCAACCAGGCCACCGGCCGCCCGGACACCAACACCATCGTGCCGGAGCTGTTCGGCCAGGAGTTCCCGTCCTGGTTCGCGGGGGTCGCGTTCGCCGCGATCGGCATCGGCGCGCTGGTGCCGGCGGCGATCATGTCCATCGCCGCGGCGAACCTGTGGACGCGCAACATCTACAAGGAGTACCTGAAGAAGGACGCCACCCCGGCGCAGGAGGCCAAGCAGGCCAAGCTCGCGTCGCTGGTGGTGAAGTTCGGCGCGGTCGCGTTCATCGTGTTCATCGACCCGCAGTTCTCCATCGACCTGCAGCTCATCGGCGGCGTCATGATCCTCCAGACGCTGCCCGCCGTGGCGATCGCGCTCTACACCCGCTGGTTCCACGTCTACGGCCTCATCGCGGGCTGGGTCGTGGGCATGGGCTGGGGCATGTGGCTGCTCTACGGCATCCCCAGCGCCGACGGGAAGCGCCCGCACTTCGGTGGTTCCGCGCTGGCGCTGGACAAGCTGTCGCTGTTCGGCTGGCACCCGCTGGCCGGCTCCACCACCCAGATCTACGTGGGCGCGGTGGCCGTCGTGGCCAACCTGCTGGTCGCCGTCCTGGTGACGGTCGTGGCCAAGCGCCTGCGGGTGTTCAACGGCACCGACGAGACCGACGCCGAGGACTACCACGTGGACGAGGACAACCCGAGGGTCAAGCCCGTCGCCGTCCACTGAGGACGGTCGCACCACCGTCGAGCCCGCCCGGCCACCACGCCGGGCGGGCTCGCTGCTTCCCGGCAGCGGGTCAGGCCAGGACGGCGAGGGCGACCAGCGAAGCGCCGAACACCACGACGTGGCGGACGTCCTGCAGCACCCACGTCCACGCCGGGAACCCGTCCTCGGCGGCCTTGAGCAGGGCCGGGACGTCGACGCGGGCCAGTTCCGGGTCGCCCTTGCGCAGGAACGCGGCGCGCACGGACTTCGCGGCGGTCAGGTTGCTGTAGAGGATCACCCCGTTGCCCAGCAGCACGATCGCCTGGAACACCCAGGTCAGCGGCTCGGCCCACCCGCTGCCGGCCAGGTTCAGCGCGGCCAGGGCGGTCATCACGGCGGCGACGGTGACCGGGACGGCCGTCTCGTGCCCGCCGGCGTCGAACCGCATCCCGTTCTCGGCCAGCACACCGGGCCGCACGCCCTGGCGCACCAGCTCGGCGTGGGCGGTCACCGTGGCGGTCGGGCCGAAACGGTGGCGCACCAGCGGGATGGACACGAAAGCGGCGGCGACCAGCAGCTGCATGACGGCGACAACGGTGTTCATCGGTGCTCCCCGAACTAGACTTGAACTAAGTACAAGGAGACCGTAGCCGCCGACTTGAACAAAGTGCAAGAGCGCTCTTGAACTAAGTTCAGCTAGGGTGTCGCCATGCCGCGCGAGACGCTGACCAAGGACCAGATCGTCCGGACCGCGATCGACCTCCTGGACGACGAAGGCCTCGACGGGCTGAACATGCGCAGCCTGGGCAAGCGGCTCGGCGCGGCGGCCACCGCCGTGTACTGGCACGTCAAGAACAAGGACGACCTGGTCGTGCTGGCGGGCGACCAGGTGTGGGCGGAGATCGCCCTCCCGCCCGAGGACACCGACTGGCGCACCGCCGCGCACGAGATGGCCCGCAGCCTGCACGCGATGCTGTCCCGGCACCCCTGGCTCGTGCAGGCGTTCGGCACGCACCTGTTCCACGGCCCCAACAAAGCCCGTTACGACGACCGCGCCCTGGCCGTCTTCGAGGCGGCCGGCTTCCCGGGCCCCGAGGCGGACCGCGCCGCCGCCGCCGTCCTGACCTTCGTGCTCGGCAACGTGCTGGGCGCGTCCGCCCTGATCACCATCACCCGCCGCATCGAACGCGAGGGCGACGACGCCCGCGAGCGCCTCGACGCCGTCATCGCTCAGGCCCGCGAGACCGCGACGGCGTTCCCCCGCCTGCGCGAGCGCCTCGACAGCCCGGCCGCCGAGTACAACGCCTCACCCGAGCACACCTTCGAGTACGGCCTGGACGCCCTCCTGAGCGGCCTCGCGCGGCGCTAGTCCACGACCTCCAGCGGCACGGCCGGCGACCGCCGCACCAGCCCCGCCCCGGCGACCTTCGCGAACAGCCACCAGCGCCCGGTCGTGGCCCACCGCGGCGCCACGACCTCGAACCCGAACTCCACCCGCCCCCGCGCCGGCACCTCGCCGCCACGCGCCAGCGGCCGCACGAAGTCCCACGTCTCCCACGGGCTCACCAGCCGCACCTCGACCGCCACCGCCGCCCACAGCGCCGACGCCACGGCCACCGCCACCTCGGCCCGCTCGCCGGGGCGCAGCCGCAGCGGCTCCGGCGCCCGCGCGAACCACAGCGGCTGCACGGGCCCGTCGTCCAGCGGCGACCCGCCCCACTCCGGCACCTCCACCAGCAGCACGTCCTCCACGACCCGCCCGGCGGCCACCCGCGCCCGCACCGGGTACAGGCCGGGCGCGGCCGACCGGGGTCGCCCCACCGACACCGCCGACCGCGCCGACCCGCCGGGTGGCAGCGCGAACGGCACCTCCGCCGGTTCGACCGACCACCCCGGCGGCGCGACCAGCCGGACCTCGCCCGACACCTCGGCCGACGCCGTCACCACGACCTCGTCGGCACCCCGGAACCGCACGCCCACCGGCGGTCGACCCAGCGCGGGACCCCGCTCGTGCCGCAGGTGGTCGGCGAACAGGGGGATCTCGGGCTCGCTCGACACGACGACCGGACCGACGTCCACCGGCTCGTCCAACGACCCGAACGCGGGCAGCCGCCCCGACCCGTCCACGCCCACCACCGCCGTCAACGGGTGCGCGCACTCCTCGGCCGCCCGCGCCGGATCGCCACACGGGACGGCGTACTCGATGGTCTGCTGCTGCGGGAAGTCCGCCGGCCGCACCACCTCCTCGACGCCGGGCCAGGTGATCCGGACCTCGTCCGCGAGGTCGTCCACCGACGTCACGCAGTCCACCCAGTCGACGCCCTCCCACAGCGTCAGGGTCTGCGCGTACGCCACGCCCCCGGTCCGCCCGCGCACGACGACGCGTTCGCCGACCGGGCTGTGCCACACGGTCACCGTCGCCGGGGTCGTCGTGCCGAGGTCGTTGCCGACGGCGGGTGCGAGCAGTTCGGCCTCGTCCACCAGTCGCACCAGGCTGGTCACCACACCGCCGCGCGCCGGGTCGACGGTCAGGAGGTGGGCGGAGTTGGCGATCTGCGTGCCGCCGCCGCGCGTCCAGCCCTGCGAGGTGCCGCCGGCGAGGTGGAACACCTTCCACCCCAGGGCGGGCACGTCCCCGGCGTGGAAGACGACCGTGTGGCCTTCGTGGACGCACGGGTGCACGCCGTCCGCCGACACCACGGACACCTCGGCCAGGTCGTCCTCCAGCCGGACCTCGACCATGCCGGACCGCCTGCGCGCCAACGGGTTCCACACGACCACCGGAACGCCGTCACCAGCCGTGTCCACAATGGACGACAGTCGGTGCAGGACCTGGGAACGCACTTCGGTGGCGAGGAAGTGGGCCTCCCGCAACGACACCCGCGGGTCCGCGTCGTCCGCGAGCCGGGCGCGGGCGTGGGCCAGGACGTCCTCCGGCGGTTCGGCGACGAGCGACGCGAACGCCTCCGCCTCCGCCACCACCCGCGTCGCCGCGCGCACCTCGATCCCTTGCGGCACCGGCACGTCCTGCGGCAGCGAGCACACGAACCGCGGTGACGAGTAGCGCGAGTTCCAGTCGTGGTGGATCCGGGCGAACCAACGCCCCGCGCCGACCAGCGCGGACTGGCCGTTGCGCAACCCCTCGTAGGCGGCGCGCTCGGCGTCGGCGAGGGTGTCGGCGTCCTCGACCGGCGCGCTGTTCGCGGGCAGGAGCCGGTCGACCAGTTGCACCCGGTTCTGGTCGACCAGGGCGGTCAGCGGTTCGCGGTCCTGCGGGCGCGTGTCGAGGTAGGGCTCGACCACGCTCGCGAGCAGGCCGAACCGGTAGGACGGGTCGGCCAGCGCGAGTTCGAGGTGCGCGCGGACCTCCGGCACGGCCGTGGCCTGGGCGACCAGGTGCAGCGTCCGGCCGCGCTCCGCGACGGTGAGGTCGAAGTCGACTTCGTGCTGCTCGTCGCCGTGCCGCACGACCGCCCGCGCGGGCAGGACGGTGCCGGGCGGGTGGTGCGACACGTCGACCGGGACCTCGTAGCCGAACAGCCCCGGTTCGACGTCCGCGCCGTGGCGGGCACTTCGGACTCCCGCACCCTCGACGTGGACGTGCACCGGCCCTTCGTTCTCGGCGGTGCGCACGCGGACGATCTGCAGGGAGCCGACGAACAAGTCGGTGGACTCGACGACGACCATGGTTCGACCTCAGCACTGGAACGTCCGATGTGGAAATCCCCCAAACCGGCACCCCGCACCCGCAAAAACGCGGTCAGCGCTTGAGCATTCGCGTCAGACCCGCCGCGACCGTCGTGGCCAGCACCCACCCGGTGACGATCAACCCGGCCCCGATCCACTGCGAGGCGCCGGCCAGCTGCCACCGGTTCTTGTTGCCGAAGTCCACGATCGGCACCACCAGGTCGATCGTGAACAGCCACGGGTTCCACGGCAGGCGGTCATCGGAGTTGATCACCTCCAGCGGCGGGCCGACGGAGAACCAGACACTGCCCAGCACCCAGGACACCACGAGCCACGCGAGCGCGCGAGCCGGCCGGTACCCGTACCCGACCATCGACCGCTGCAGCCAGCTCCACAGCAGCACGAGCGGCCGGAGCCACCGGCGTCCCTCGGCGACGGCCCGGTAGCGCAGGCGCTGCTTCTCGACCAGGACGGTCGCGGCGTGCTCGTCGTTGCCGCACGCGCGGAGCATCTCGGCGAACTGGTCGTAAGGGCCGGGCCGGTAGCTGCGCCGCATGGCTTGGCGGAGCCAGCGCAGGCGGCGGTCGACCTCGTCGTCGTCACGCAGGTCGATCGGGTTGCGCAGCGAGTCGTAGCGGAACTCTTCCAGGTCGATCCAGCCGGTGGCGGACCAGAAGGTCTCGTTGTCGTCCAGCGACGTGCAGCGGACTTGCCGCAGCGTCACGTCCCCGCGCGGCGGACTGACCGGCGTGAGCACGAGCTCCTGGACCTGCAACCCGAGCGCGTTCAGCGCGTGGCTGTCGAGCTTGTCGCCCAACACGGCCCCGTTGAAGTTGGCCATCCGCCCGACCTGCGCGCGCCGAGCCCGAACCCCGCCGTGCGCGACGAACTCCTTCGCCCCACCGGCGCAGATCAGGTCCCGCCCGATGGTCCCGCCCCCGACGTCCAGCGAGGGCTTCCCGGCGGGCATGTGCCGGTACCGGCCGGGTTGCGTGATCCGACTGCCCCGCAGATCGAGGTTCGCGCCGATCTGCACACCCCGCAGCTCCAGCCCACCGGTGACCTCGACCTCCCGAGCGGTCAGGTTGCTCCCGATGTGCGACCGGTTGCCGAGCACGGCGTCGGCGCGGGGGTTGTCCAGCGCCGACCCGTCCAGGGTGAGACTGCCCTTGACCTGGAGGTCCACCATCCGGATCTGCCCGCGGAAGAACGCCTGCCGAGCGACGACGTCCCCACCCACCTGAGCCCCGTCGAGGTGCAACGCCCGCCCGAACCCGATCGGCTCAGCGACCCGCTTCCCACCGGACTGTCGGTCCCCCATGAGACGATCGAGCCGGGGGCCGGAGGCCACGCCCGACCCACCACGAGCACCCGCGCCCCGCCCCGCAACGGCCTCCGACCCCGGCCCGCGTTCCCGCTCTCGTCCGGAAGCGCCCCCGGCCGACTCAAGCGCACTCTCGGCCCGCACAGGCGCGGTCTCACCGAACTCCTTGCCCACCCGCGCCCGCACGGTCCCGGCCAACCCCACTGCGGCCGTCCGCGCCGCCTCAACCCGAGCGGCCCAACCAGAACCCGAACCGGTCCCATCACCAACCGCCCCGACTTTGGTGTCGCCCGGCCCGGCGGCACTTCCCGGCGGGTCTGCGGCCGGCCGACTCTCGGTCGGCTGGTCACTGCTCGGCCGGTGCGCCGCCGGCTGGGCGCTGCGAGGCTCGCCGCTCCTGGGCTGAGTGCTGCCGGACACGCCGCGAGCCGGCTGGGCGGTGTTCGGCTGGGCGGTGTTCGGCTGGGACGGGTCCGGCTCGGCCTCTGCGCCTGCCCCGGCCCCCGCCCGCGCTCCCGCCGCCCCCGCTTGCGCCACCGCGCCCGCTTGCGTCCCCGCGCCCGCTTGCGCCGCCGCCCCCGCTTGCGTCCCCGCGCCTGCTCGCGCCGCCGCGCCCGCTTCCGTCCCCGCCCCTGCTTCCGCTCCCGTCCCCGCCGCCTCCGGCGAATCAAGCTCGACCGCCGGCCCGTCCCCGCTCCCGACCACCAGCCCGTGGTCCTGGGCGTCGAAGTGGCCGCCGGACAGCGACAGGGTGCCGCCCAGCCGCGCGTTCACCATCCGCACCGTCCCCGCGCTGCTGAACTCCCGGTCCAGCTGCACGTCCCCGTCCACCGTCACCCGGTCCAGCACCACCGTCGACGTCGGGTCGGCGTGCGGGTCCAGGCCCGCCTCCTCGTCCACCTTCCCCGCCGCCACCGACGCGCCCCGCAGCGTGAGCGCCGAGTCGACTCGGGCGTTGGCCAACAGGACCGTGCCGAGGATTGTGGAATTGTTGAACAAGAGGTTCCCGCCCACGTGCACGCCCGTCGCGTTCACCGCGTGAGCATGGGGATTGTTCAACGATCCACTGGAGAAGTTGCAGTTGCCGCCCACCTGGGCCCCGGCCATCCGCAGCTCGCCGGACACCGACACGCCCTGCGCCAACAACGCGCCGGCCAGCTTGACGCGGTCGGCGTGCAGGGCCAGCCCGCCGGCGACCGGGGCCACCAACCGCGCATCCCGCAACACCAGCGACCCGGCGATGTCTGCGTCGGTCAGGTCCACGAGCCCTTCGACGGTGCTCCCGGACAACGACACCTCGTTGGCGCTGCTGAGGTTCCGCCCCCACACCCCCGGCAACCGGCACCCGGAGAACACCACCCCGGCCAACCGCCCCTGCCGCAGGTCCGGCACCTCCTCGAACCGGCACCGCACGAATTCGAGCAGGTAGTTCAGCTCCACGGCCCGCAGGTCGAGGACCCCGGTCAGGAACCGGTCCTCCACCCGGATCACCGGCGGCACCGACGGCCGCCGCAACCCCAGCCGGAACGCGCCCTCGCCCAACCCGCGCAACACGTCCGCGGCGGCCATCCGGAAGGCGCGCGGCGGACTGGGGTCGAACACGTCCAGTCCGCGCGCGCCCGTCTCGGTCATGTGATCGACAATGCGGGCAACCCAAGATCGCCCGCAAGCGAACGGACGAAAAAGCGGAAACTCCCGCCGCGCCCGCCGCCGAACTCACGCCGTCGAACTCACGCGCTCGCCGGCGAGCTCAAGCGCCCGCCGCCGAACGCACGCGCCCGCCGCCGAACGCACGCGCCCGCCGCCGAACGCACGCGCCCGGCGAACCTGCTAAGCCGAAGGCCCCTGGTGCGTCGGGTCGAGCACGCGCGCCAGGAACGACTGCGTCCGCTCGTGCTGCGGGTCCCCGATGACCTGCGCGGCCGGGCCCTCCTCGACCACGTACCCGCCGTCCATGAACAGCACCCGGTCGGCCACCTCGCGCGCGAACTGCATCTCGTGCGTCACCACGAGCATGGTCATGCCCTCGTCGGCCAACGCCCGCATCACGCCCAGCACGTCCCCGACCAGCTCGGGGTCCAGCGCCGACGTCGGCTCGTCGAACAGCATCACCGACGGGTCCATCGACAGCGCCCGCGCGATCGCCACCCGCTGCTGCTGCCCACCGGACAGCTGCGCCGGCATGGCGTTGACCTTCTCCGCCAGCCCGACCCGCTCCAGGTTGCGCAGCGCGATCGACTGCGCCTCCTTCTCGCCGCGCTTGAGCACCTTCCGCTGCGCCACGGTCAGGTTGTTCAGCACGCTCAGGTGCGAGAACAGGTTGAACCCCTGGAACACCATGCCGATCCGGGTCCGGGCCGCGTCGATGTCGCAGTCCGGGTCGGTCAGCTCGACGCCGTTGACGACGATCTTGCCGTCGGTCGGCTCCTCCAGGAGGTTCACGCACCGCAGCAACGTCGACTTGCCCGAGCCGGACGGCCCGATGATGCACACGACCTCGCCGCGCGCGACCGTGACGTCGATGCCCTTGAGCACGTCCAGCGGCCCGAACGACTTCTTCAGCCCGGTGATCTCCACCGCGACTTCCGCGACGGGAGAACTCATGCCGACACCCCCAGCCCGCTCGACTCCGGCGTGCCGATCTTCCGGCCGCCGGTCCGCTTCTCCAAGCGCCGCGACAGCTGACCCAGCGGCAGCGTGATGATCAGGTAGCACAGGCCCGCGACCAGCAGCGGCGTCAGCGACGGCGACCGGCTCAGCGTTTCGCGGCCGAACTTGGTCAGCTCGTAGTCCGCCGCGGTCAGGCCGACGACGCTGATCAGCGACGAGTCCTTGATCAGCATGATCAGCTCGTTGGTCAGCGGGGGCAGGATGATCCGGAACGCCTGCGGGATCGTCACGGTCACCAGCGTGCGGCCGGGCGACATGCCCAGCGACCGCGCCGCCTCGATCTGCCCCTTGGGCACCGCCAGGATGCCCGCGCGGATCGTCTCGGCGATGTAGGCCGAGCCGACGATGCCCAGCGCGAGCCCGGCGGTCGAGTTGATGTCGAACTTCAGGCCGAACGCCAGCGGCACCGCCACGCTCAGCGCCACGAACACCAGCAGCGCGGGCACGCCGCGGAAGAACTCGATGTACCCGGTCGCGATCCACCGCCAGGGCGCCACCGGCGACAGCTTCATCAGCGCCAGCAGCAGACCGAGCCCGAGGCCGATCGCGAAGCCGAAGGCGCTGTAGATGATGGTGTTCACCAGCGCCGTCTGGATGACGGTCGGGAACATCTTGGCCGCGGTGTCGACGTCGAAGAACGACCGCCGGAGGTCTTCCCAGTCCGCGAACACCGCGATCAGCGCGACGATCACGATCAGCAGCGCGTACTGCGCCCGGCGGAACAGGATCGCCCGCCGGCGTTTGGACATGGCCATATTCCTCGGCACTCCTAGCAGGGGTTCGGACAAGAGCCGGGGCCGGTGCCCGTGAGCACCGGCCCCGAGGGCGTTTCAGCCGGTCACTTCTTCTCCGGCTTCTTGCCGAACCACTTCTCGTAGATCCGGTCGTACTCGCCGTTCTCCTTGGCCTTCTTCAGCACCTCGTTGACCTTGGCCTGGAGGGCGGTGTTGCCCTTCTTCATGCCGATGCCGTAGGCCTCGCCGGTGGCGAACTCCTTGGTCACCGCGGTGTCCGGGAACTCCTTGACGTAGTCGTAGAGCACGCCGTTGTCGTTGATGGCCGCGTCGACGGCGCCGGTGCGGACGGCGGTCTCCATCAGCGGCAGGTCCTCGAACTCCACGACGGTGTAGCCGTTGGCCGCGGCGTTCTTGTTGGCGTACTCCTCACCGGTGGTGTCCTGCTGGACGCCCAGGCGCTTGCCCTTGAGGTCGGGCAGGTCCTTGATCGGCGAGTCCTTCTTCACCAGCAGGGCCTGCGAGGCGTCGAAGTACGGGTCGGAGAAGTCGATCGCCTGCTTGCGCTCGTCGGTGATCGTCATGCCCGCCGCGGCCAGGTCGCACTCGTTGGTGGCGAAGACCGTGCCGGAGGTGATGTTCTCGAACGGGGTGTCGAAGATCTCCTGGGTGACGCCCAGCTCCTTGGCCACCAGGTCCACCAGGTCGACGTCGAAGCCGACCGTCTTGTCGCCCTCGGAGTACTGGAAGGGCTTGTAGGACAGGTGGGTGCAGGTGACCAGCTTGCCGCTCTTCACCAGGGAGACGTTGGTCGACCCGCTGTCGCCGGACGGGGTGTTGTTGACCTTTTCGGCGCAGCCCGCCGCCACGACCGCAAGGGCGATCGCGGGCAACAGGGCGAGCACGTGCCTGGTACGACGGGCCACGGCGTCACTCCTCGTAACTGTGTCGGTCGAGTGTTCGGCATACTGCCACTTGGGTGACGTGGTGCACAGCACGCGCGTGTTACAGCCCGAAGTGACGCATGAATCTTGCGTCACAGGGGCCTTTCGGGCACAAGATGTTCAGGCGTTTGGGCTAAATCACACAATAGATACACTCAGAGCGCCCGTTTGACGACGATCTGTCAACAGCGACGCGACCAGCGCGGTCCAGCCCGTCTGGTGCGTCGCGCCGAGCCCCTCGCCGGTGTCGCCGTCGAAGTACTCGCTGAAGGTGACGTGCGCCCGCCACAGCGGGGAGTCGGTCGCCTCCACCCGCTTGCCGTCCGCCGGCCGCCGCCCGTCGTGGTCGGGCAGGAACAGCGACACCAGCCGCCTGACCAGCTCGTCCGCCGCCTGGCCGGCCGTCACGTGCCGCTGCGAACGGGTGGGAAGTTCCACGTGGAACCGACCCTCGTGGAACGACTCGACCGTCCGCAGCGCCTCCACCAGCAGGGCGTTGGTCGGGAACCACACCGGGCCGCGCCAGTTGGAGTTGCCGCCGAACATGGGCGTGCGGGACTCGCCCGGCTCGTAGCCCATCCGGTGCTCCTGGTCGGCCACCTGGACCTCCAGGCCCTCGCGGTGCGCCGCCGACAGGCTGCGGATGCCGTGCGGCGACAGGAACTCGCCCTCGTCGAACATGCGGCCCAGCACCCGGCGCAGCTTGCGCTCGTCCAGCAGCGACAGCAGCACCCGGTTGTCGCGCCGGGTCAGGAACTGGTCCAGCTCCGGCCGGCGCGCCAGCAGGTACTCCAGCCGCCGGGTGAACCCGGGCAGCTCCTCGAACACCCACGGCTCCAGCACCGCGCACGCCAGCACCGGGATCAGGCCCACCATCGACCGCACCCGCACCGGCTGGGACTCCACCGAGCCGTCGGGCAGCCGGCGGGTCACCACGTCGTAGCAGAAGCCGTCGGCCTCGTCCCAGATCCCGCTCTTGCCCGAACCGAACCGGGTGGACGCCTCCGCGATGCTCAGGAAGTGCTCCACGAACTTCGTGGCCACGTCCTCGTACGACTCGTCGTGCCGCGCCAGCTCCAGCGCCATCCGCATCAGGTGCAGCGAGTAGGCGGCCATCCACGACGTCGCGTCGGACTGCTCCAGCCGCCACTGGCCCAGCATCGGCTCCGACCGGTTGACCGGGCCGATGTTGTCCATGCCGAGGAACCCGCCCTCGAACAGGTAGCTGCCGTCGGCGTCCTTGCGGTTGACCCACCAGGAGAAGTTCAGCAGCAGCTTGTGGAAGACCTTCGCCAGGAACTTCCGGTCGTGGTCCACCTGGTAGACCTGCAACGCCGCCCACGCGTGCACGGGCGGGTTGACGTCGCCGAACTCCCACTCGTAGGCGGGGAGCTGGCCGTTGGGGTGCATCAGCCACTCGCGGCACAGCAGGAGCAGCTGCTCCTTGGCGAACGCCGGGTCCACCTTCGCGAACGGCACGGTGTGGAACGCGAGGTCCCACGCCGCGAACCACGGGTATTCCCACTCGTCCGGCATCGAGATGACGTCGGCGACGTCCAGGTGCCGCCAGTGGGCGTTGCGGGCGTGCGGCGACTGCCGGGACTTCGGCGCGGCGGGCTGCGCGGGGTCGCCGTCCAGCCACTCCCGCGTGCGGAACCGGTAGTGCTGCTTGGTCCACATCAGGCCGGCCAGGGCGCGGCGCACGACGTTGGCGCGCAGCGGGTCCAGGTCGGTCTCGTGGAACGCGTCGGCCTCCTGCCGCCGGTCGTCCACGGTCGACTCGAAGGTCGGGCCGAACGCGTCGATGTGCCCGTCACCCGCGACGAGCCGCAGGCGGATGCCGACGGACTCGCCCGGCTGCACCGGGTCGAACGAGTACCAGGCGGCGGCCTTGGTGCCGGCGTCGCTGGTCTCCTGCGGGCCGACCACCCGGCACGCCCGGCTCTCGCCGCGCACGACGTACCGGTCGATGCCGTCCTTGGTGTACGGGGTGGGGTTCTCGGCCGCGCCGAACAGCTCCACCTCGTTGGTCTCGTTGTCGGTGACCAGCAGCGTCGGGGTGCCCTCGACGTGCAGCGTGTACCGGCCCAGCGCGGCGTGCTCGGCGGTGACGCGCCGCCAGCCGTCCTCGGTGCAGGCGCGCAGCGACGGCCGCCGCTCGTCCCGGCCCCACGCCCAGGTGTTGCGGAACCAGAGCTGGGGCAGCAGGTGCAGCGGGGCGGGCTCCGGGCCGTGGTTGGTGGCGGTGACCTCGACGCAGATGTCGGTCGGCGAGGCCTTCGCGTAGGTCACCTGGACGTCGAAGAACCGGTTCTCGTCCAGCGCGCCGGTGTCGGACAGCTCGGGCTCGCGCTCGTTGCGGCCGGCGCCGCGGGCCATCTCGCGCAGCTCGGCGTAGGGGAACTCGGCCTGCGGGTACCGGTAGACGACCTGCATGAACGAGTGCGTGGGCGTGCCGTCGGTGACCCACCAGTGCTCTTTGACGTCCTCGCCGTGGTTGCCCTCGTTGTTGGTCAGCCCGAAGTACCGCTCCTTGAGGATCGGGTCGCGGCCGTTCCACAGGGCGATGCCGAGGTTGAGGAACCCGTGCACGTCGCAGATGCCCGCGATGCCGTCCTCGCCCCACCGGTAGGCCCGCGAGCGGGCGTGCTCGAACGGGAAGGAGGTCCAGGCGTCACCGCCGGCGGAGTAGTCCTCCCGCACCGTGCCCCACTGGCGTCCGGCGAGGTAGGGACCCCAGAGCCGCCAGGGCGCGGTCGGCGAGTCGGACTCGCCCAGACGCGCCCGTTCGGCCTGCTGCCGTTGCTCGTTCACCGGGCCAGTGTGCGGCATCGATCCAGTAAAGCGGTTACTGGCCGGTTAGGGTCACAGATCACGTTTGGCAGCGCTGCTCAAGGCGAACGAGCCGCTACCCAGGGTGGGCGCTTCCCCGCGGTCGGCTCACCCGAGTCGTGCACGAGACCGCTCGTCCGTGTCCGGTGGACGCGGACGGCCGACCGCCACCGGCCCGCCCGCGCCCCCGTCCACTACCGCTTCGCGTGCGCGTCCAGGACGTGCGCCACGCCCTCGGTGATGCGGGCCGCGTGGGCGAGGTTCAGCCACTCGTCGGGCACGTGGCAGTTGCTGTCCGGCCCGACCGCGCCCGTGACCAGGAACTGCGCCTCGGGGTAGGCCTCGTGCAGCAACCCCATGAACGGGATGGAGCCGCCCAGCGCGACCGTCCGCCACGGCGCGTCGAACACCTCCTTGCCGACCACGTCCAGCGTCTCGCGCAGCCACGGGGCCAGTTCGGGCGCGTTCCACCCGTCCGCGTGCTCGACGCGCGACAGCTCGACCGTCGCGCCGTAGGGCACGTCGGTGGTCAGCTTCGCCACCACGGCGTCCAGCGCCGCCTTGGAGTCGGCGGTCGGGGGCAGGCGGAAGCTGAGCACCAGGGTGGTGAACGGCCGCAGCACGTTGCCCGCGTCGTCCGGGGCGGGCAGGCCGTCCGCGCCGGTGACCGAGAGGGTCGGCCGCCACCCGGCGTTGAGCGCCAGCTCCACCTCGTCCTCGGCCATCGGGCCGGTGGACCCCGCCCACGGCACCGACGACACGAGCACGCCGGGCGCGCTGCCGACGGCGTCGCGGACCTCGGCGACCCGGTTCTCCGGGATGTCCACGTGCATCTCGCGCACCAGCACCTCGCCGGTCGCGGAGTCCTCCAGCCGGTCCAGCAGCCGCCGCGCCACCCGGAACGAGCTGGGCACGATCCCGCTGGCCATGCCCGAGTGCATGCCGCTGTCCAGCACCCGCACGGTGAGCGTCACCTGGGTCAGGCCGCGCAGCGACGTGGTCAGCCACATCCGGTCGTAGTCGTTGCCGCCCGAGTCCAGGCACACCACCAGCGACACCTCGCCCAGCCGGGGCTTGAGGTGCTCCAGGTAGGCGGGCAGGTCCGGGCTGCCGGACTCCTCGCCGGTCTCCAGCAGCACGACGCACCGGGCGTGCGAGCCACCGGCCGCGCGCACGGCCTCGATCGCGGCGACGGCCGCGTAGCCGGAGTAGCCGTCGTCGGCCGAGCCGCGCCCGTACAGGCGGCCGTCGCGCACGACCGGCGTCCACGGGCCCAGACCCTCGGACCAGTTCGCCACCGGCGGCTGCTTGTCGAGGTGGCCGTACATGAGCACGGTGTCGCTGGTCGAAGCCGTCGCCGGCACGTCCACCAGCAGCAACGGCGTCCGGCCGGGCAGCGTCACGACCTCGACGGTCGCGCCCAGGTCGCGGCCGTCGAGCCAGCCGCGGACGTGGTCGATCGCGGCGGCGAGGTGGCCGTGCTCCTCCCACGCGGGGTCGAAGGCCGGCGAGATCGCGGGCACGGCGACGAGTTCGGACAGGCTCGGGAGGATGTCGTCGTCCCAAAGCCCACGGACGGTACGGGTCAGCACAGAACGGTCCACCGTGCCATCTTGCCCCGGCCCCGCCGCGGCGGGCCGATCCGATCCCGGGTTGGGACGTTCACCAGCCGGGCAACCCCGTGAGGACCCGACCGTCGGACGTCCACCGGTGCCGACCGCGACAACCGCAGCTCTTCGGGCGACGTCGAAGCCGACCGGACGTGTTCGCCGGCGTACGGACGGTGGTTAACGATCGGTAACCGGGACAAGGACGTCCGGCCACCGAACGCCTCGGTCGGACTGCCGAAGATTGGCCTTCCTACCGTTGTCCCTGTTCAGGGGGGTGCGTCGCCTGTTACAAAGTGGGACGGGGCTCACCAAGTCGAGTGAGCGCGTGTCAAGATGTGGATGAGAACACCGTCAGTGCCGACGGTTGTCCGACCTCCCCGACCCAGGGTGGCGGCGACTGGCGGTGCCGCCGCGCAAGGTCGTCACAAGCGACTTGGCGGCCTCGTAGACGAGGAGTAAGGCGCAATGTCGTCCCCTGAGAAATGGACGCACCCGGGGCCGGGCAGCCCACCGGCGACCGCCGCCAAACCGACCGCGGAACAGGTGATCGCAGGCTTGCGAGCGACAGACGAGGGCGGCGCCGACCTGGTGCAGTTGCTCACCCCCGAGGGCGAGCGCGTCCAGCACCCGGACTTCGACATCGACATCACGGCCGAGGAGCTGCGCGGGCTGTACCGCGACATGGTCCTGGTGCGCCGCGCCGACCGCGAGGCCAACGCGTTGCAGCGCAAGGGCGAGCTGGGCCTGTGGGTGCCGCTGCTGGGCCAGGAGGCCGCGCAGATCGGCGCCGGCCGGGCGTTGCGTCCCATGGACATGGCGTTCCCCAGCTACCGCGAGCACGGCGTGGCCTGGTGCCGCGGCATCAAGCCGGGCCAGATCCTGAGCATGTTCCGGGGCACCGACAACGGCTCGTGGGACCCGGTCGAGCACCGGTTCCACCCCTACACCATCGTCATCGGCAACCAGGTGCTCAACGCCGCCGGCTACGCGATGGGCCAGAAGTTCGACGGCAAGGTGGGCGACGCCGACAGCGAAGCCACCATGGTCTTCTTCGGCGACGGGGCGACCAGCCAGGGCGACGTGCACGAGGGCTTCGTCTGGGCGGCCGTGTACGACGCGCCCCTCGTCTTCTTCTGCCAGAACAACCAGTGGGCCATCTCCGAGCCCACCGAGCGCCAGTCCCGCCTGCCGCTCTACCAGCGGGCGCGCGGCTACGGCTTCCCCGGCATCCGGGTCGACGGCAACGACGTGCTCGCCACCCTCGCGGTCGCCCGCTGGGCGCTGGAGGAGTGCCGGCAGGGCAACGGCCCGATCCTGATCGAGGCGTTCACCTACCGGATGGACGCGCACACCACGTCCGACGACCCCTCCCGCTACCGGCTCTCCGACGAGCTGGAGCTGTGGAAGCTCAAGGACCCCATCGAGCGGGTCAAGGTCCACCTGGTCAAGCAGCAGTGGGCCGACCAGGAGTTCTTCGACTCGGTCGAGGCGGACGCGGAGCAGCTGGCGATCGAGTTGCGCGAGCACTGCGTGACCCTGCCCGACCCGTCCACCGAGCGGATCTTCAGCCAGGTCTACGCCGAGGGCAACCCCGTCCTGGAGGCGCAGCGCGACGAGTTCCTGGCCTACCACGCCGGGTTCGCGGGAGGTGAGCACTGATGGCTGCTCCGACGATGGACCGTCCCACCTCCGCAGCGCCCGCCGCGGTGCAGACCATGACCATCGCCAAGGGCATCAACAACGGCCTGCGCGCGGCGATGGAAGCCGACCCCAAGGTCATCGTGATGGGTGAGGACGTCGGCAAGCTCGGCGGCGTCTTCCGCATCACCGACGGCCTGCAGAAGGACTTCGGCGAGCAGCGCGTGCTCGACACCCCGCTCGCGGAGTCCGGCATCATCGGCACCGCCGTCGGCCTCGCCATCCGCGGCTACCGCCCGGTGTGCGAGATCCAGTTCGAGGGCTTCATCTTCCCCGGCTTCGACCAGATCGTGTCGCAGGTCGCCAAGCTGCACTACCGCACCCAGGGCCGGCTCAAGCTGCCCATGGTGATCCGGGTGCCCTTCGGCGGCGGCATCGGCGCGGTCGAGCACCACTCCGAGTCCCCCGAGTCCTACTTCGCGCACACGGCGGGCCTCAAGGTCGTGTCGTGCTCCAACGCGGCCGACGCCTACTGGATGATCCAGCAGGCCATCCGGTGCGACGACCCGGTGCTGTTCTTCGAACCCAAGCGCCGGTACTACGAGAAGGGCGAGGTCGACACGACCGCCGCCCCCTCGCCGCTGTTCGCCTCGCGCGTGCTGCGCACCGGCACCGACGCCACCCTGGTCGCGTACGGGCCGATGGTCCGCACCGCCCTCGACGCCGCCGCGGCGGCCGAGGAGGAGGGCCGGTCGCTGGAGGTCGTCGACCTGCGCACGCTGTCCCCGCTGGACCTCGCCCCGGTCTACGACTCGGTGCGGCGCACCGGCCGGCTCGTCGTGGTGTCCGAGGCGCCCAGCGAGTCGTCCATCACCAGCGAGATCGCGGCCAAGGTGCAGCAGGAGTGCTTCTACTCCCTGCAGGCGCCGGTGCTGCGGGTGACCGGGTTCGACACGCCGTACCCGCCGTCGAAGCTGGAGGAGGAGTTCCTCCCCGACCTCGACCGGGTGCTGCACGCCGTCGACCGCTCACTGGCCTGGTAAGGGGACACTTGGGATGCCGCAGTTCAAGCGATTCCCCCTGCCGGACACGGCGGAGGGGCTGACCGAGGCTGAAATCCTCACCTGGCACGTGCGGCCCGGTGACACGGTCAAGGTCAACGACATCATCGTGGAGATCGAGACCGCCAAGGCGGCGGTCGAGCTGCCGTGCCCGTGGGACGGCGTGGTGACCGAGCTGCTCGCCGAGGTGGGGCAGACGGTGGAGGTCGGCGCGCCGATCATCACCATCGACGTCGACCCGTCCGGCGCGGCGGCCCCGACGCCGGCGCCCGCCCCGGCCACCAACGGCACGGCCCCGGACGCGACCGAGGGCCGGGTGGCCAACCTGGTCGGCTACGGCCCGAAGTCGGGCCCGGCCAAGCGCCGCGCCCGCGTGGGCACGCCTCCGGCGGCTCCGGCGGCTCCGGTCTCCGGCGTGGCCACCGCCGCTCCGGTCGCCCCCGCGGCTCCGCCCGCGCCCGCTGTGCCCGCTCCGGTCGTACCCGAGACGCCGGCGGCGCTCACCGGGACGCGTTCGCCCGGCGGGTACGTCCCCCTCGCCAAGCCCCCGGTCCGCAAGCTGGCCAAGGACCTGGGCGTGGACCTGTACGCGCTGACCGGCACCGGTCCGAACGGGGTCATCACCCGCGAGGACGTGGAGCAGGCCGTCGCCGCGCCGGTGGCCACCCCGGCCGCCGCCCCCGTGGAGTCCGGCGCACGTGAGCGTCGCGTCCCCATCAAGGGCGTCCGCAAGGCGACCGCGCAGGCGATGGTGGACAGCGCGTTCACCGCACCGCACGTCACGGAGTTCCTCACCATCGACGTGACGCCGATGATGGAGCTGCGCGCGCGGCTGAAGGACACGCCGGAGTTCCGCGGCGTGAAGCTCACCCCGCTCGCGTTCTGCGCGAAGGCCGTGGTCCTGGCGACCCGCCGCACCCCCGACGTCAACGCGACGTGGGACGCGGCGGCGAACGAGATCGTCTACAAGGACTACGTGCACCTGGGCATCGCCGCCGCCACCCCGCGCGGCCTGGTGGTGCCGAAGGTCCGCGACGCCGACCGGATGTCGCTGCGCGAACTGGCGGTGGCGCTGGACGAACTGGCCACCACGGCCCGCGACGGCAAGACCGCGCCCGCCGACATGCTCGGCGGCACCATCACCATCACCAACGTCGGCGTCTTCGGCGTCGACACCGGCACGCCCATCATCAACCCGGGCGAGTCCGCGATCCTCGCGTTCGGCGCGATCCGCGACATGCCGTGGGTGGTGGACGGCCAGGTGGTGCCCCGCAAGGTCTGCCAACTGGCCCTCAGCTTCGACCACCGCGTGGTCGACGGCCAACAGGGCTCCCAGTTCCTGGCCGACGTGGGCCGCCTCCTGTCCGACCCGGGCGTGGCCCTGACGTACTGACGGAAACGACGACGGCCGCAGGGCTCGCAGACGCGAACCCTGCGGCCGTTGGTCTGTTCGGACGTGGACAATCCGCTGATTTGCGCTACGGGTAACGCCCCTTTGGCTGTCTCGATACACGCGTACCTGGATCTTGGGTCAATACGTCCTATGCGTGGTGATTCACATGGCTGACGCCCCACCGCCGAGCATCGACGCTGCCGCCGTTGAAGGTGTCGCGAAGAGCTACACCACGCACCTGGCGCTGAACTTGCTCAACGAGAACGAACGCCCTTACGCGCGGGTCATCGAGCACGTCGAAGTGGACCACGGCGAGTGCCGCCGAAAAGTCACCATCGATTGGCAACTACCGACCTTGAAGGAGGCGCTCCCGCACCTCGACGAGGCGGTCGCGGCGCGATTCGAGGAGTTGGACCCCGTGCTGGTGGTGCCGGTGTTCATCATCCGGCGGGGGCGATTGCTGAACAGCCTCAGCGTCGAGGATTCCACGGGCGAACGGCTGTTCATGTGCGGGCGCGACGAGGGAACCGAACGCGTTCGCTTGGTGTTGAGCAGCCTGTGGAGCGCGGTCGAACTCGCGCCGAGGCCGCCGATCGGCTGTGCGGAGCACCTGGTCCAGTACGCGAAGTCCGCCTTCTTCAGTGTGGCATCGGGACCGCCGGACACAGCGGGCGCGACGCTCGACCGGATGGTGGAGTTGCTCGCGCTCTCGGGGCTCTCGCTCAGCCAGACGATCACCGACCGGCTCGAACTGCTCGGGAAGCTCGTCGCCAAGCGGCACGTGCTGTGGCTCCGTCTCGCGCGGCGGCCAGGGCAGGCGACCCGGTTGACGCTGTCGTACCGGACCCGCTTCGCCGCCGAGTACCGGCCGAAACCGAAACCGGCGCACGCGGGGGTGCAGGGCCGGTGGGGCAGAGCGGTCGACTGCGTCCGCCGGTTCTCCGGGCAGGAGCCGTTCCGCCTCCGCGTGCCGGTCGGCGCGCATTCGCTCTGCCGCAGCTACCACTTCACGCTCGCCGCTCCGCCCGCGACGTACTTCGCCGAGCAGCGGTTCATCTTCGAGCGCACGTTGAGCCGGTCAACCGAAGATCAGCAGTGGTTCTTCAAGAACCACTGCCAGGCGGTCGGCGCGACGGTAAGTGGTGCGAATGAGGCCGGCGGCCCCGTGGCGCACCTCTATGCGACCGATCTGAAGCCAATAGTGGGTGACCAGCTCTACGCCTACGGTCGTGTGCAAGAACGCCCGCCTGGCACCACGGCATTGGTCATGTGGTTGGTGCTACTGGCCATGGGTTTCATGTGGCTGTTTCACGCGCTCTGGCCGTGGATGATCGCGAACGAGACCAAGGGTATCGACGTCGCCGCGTTCTTCATCGCCCTGCCCGGTTTGGCTTCGATCTGGTTCTCCAGGGTGTTCCGGGAGGACGTGCGGGGGAGGGTCCCGCTGATCAGTCGGCTGGGCCTGATCCTCGTGGGAATCGCGGCCTTCTACTCGCTTTTGTCCATCATGATCCAACGCGGTACGTGCTCGGTCGCCGCCGGCGCCACCCTGGAGCCCTGTCCCGTTCTCGTCATGGCGATCTTCTCGCAGCCAGGTCTGTTGGTCACCGCGTTGTCGCTGACCGCGATGGCGCTGTGCCTGATCGAGCGGAGGATCAAGTTCCACCGCTCCTACCAACGGCTCCAAGCCGGTGTCATCGACCAGTACATGCGTTGACGAAACGCTTGCACGAGGAAGGAGGTGGGCGGGATGCTTCCGTGGAGCGCAGTCGGAGGCGAGACGGGAGGGCCAGGAGTGGACTTCCCGGAACCCACGACGGAAGAGGTGGAGAGCCTGCTCGCCGCCTCGGACGTGGGTGAGTTCAAGCAGCAGGCGGAGGCCGTGCTCGACGGGGACGACAACCGGGCGCGCAACGCCTACTGCGGCGTCGCGGACGCGCCCGTCCTGGTCGCGCCGGACATCGCCTCAACCGGGCGCATCCCGGATCTGATCCCCGACGACTGGAAGCCGATCCTCGACCGCATGATCATGATGGCCGTGCAGCGCGAGGACTGGCGAAATCCCTGACGTGCGCGGCCTCGGGCACCTGTTGCCGCCGGTACGCGACCGCCAGCGCCACCCCGCGCCGGGCGACGCGCAGGACGACCACCACGAGCACCGTGACCGCGAACGCCACCGCGGCTGGGCCTTGCATGGCGACGTACACGGGCACCGGGCGTGACCGTGCCGGATCATCGCGTTATTCGGTTGAAGTTCCAGCAACTGGAGAGTCCAGGGTGGTCGGCGTGACGCACTACTCGATCGGCGATCTGGCGCGGCTGACCGGCCTGTCCACCCGGACGGTCCGGTTCTACTCCGACGCGGGCCTCGTCCCGGTGGCGGGGCGGACCTCGGGCGGCTTCCGCACCTACGACGTCGACGGGTTGGCGCGGCTCAAGCTCGTCCGCACGTTGCGCGACCTGGGCGTCGACCTGCCCACCGCGCACCGGGTGCTGGCGAGCGAGGTGTCCGTGGCCGAGGTGGCCCGGACGCACGCGGAGGCCATCGACGCGCAGTTGCGCACGCTCCGGCTGCGCCGGGCCGTGCTGCGGGTCGTGGCCCGGACCGGGGAGGTGGAGACGGTGCACGAGTTGGCGCGGCTGTCGGAGGAGGAGCGCCAGGCGATCCTGGACGACTTCTTCGACGAGGTCTTCGGTGGCCTGGACCTGGACCCGGGCTTCCGGGACCGGATGCGGTCGGTGCGCGTGGAGCTGCCCGACGACCCGACGCCGGAGCAGTTGGAGGCGTGGATCGAACTGGCGAACCTGGTGCGCGACAAGGACTTCCGGGCGTCCATCCGCCGGATGTCGGAGCGCCACGAGGAGATGCGCGCGGGAGGCGCCGACCTTTCCGGCCCGAGCGCCGAGCAGATGGAGACCTTCCAGTACGCCATGAGCAAGGCCGGGGAGGCCCTGGCGGCCGGCGTCGAGCCGACCTCCGAAGAGGGCCGCCGCATCGCCGAGGACGTGACGGCCCGCTGGTCCCGGGCCGCCGGCCTCCCGGTGGGCGGCGAGCTGTCCCGCTGGCTGGAGGAGTTCGGCGACCCGAGGGCGGAGCGCTACTGGGCCCTGCTCGCCAGGATCAACGGTTGGCCGCCGGTCCCGGACACCACCGCGCAACGCCGGTGGCTGTCCGAGGCGAGCGGCTGATCACTCCCACACCAGGCAGAACGGGTGCCCGGCGGGATCGGCGAACACCCGCCAGTAGGCCTCGGAGTCGTCCAACAGGACCCCACCCAGCCGAAGGACCTCGGCCGCCCCCGCGTCGAGGTCCGCCACGGCGATGTCGAGGTGGAACTGCTGCGGCTTGGCGGGATCGGGCCACTCCGGCGCGACGTGGTCCCGCGCCCGTTGGAAGCACAGCACCCCACCGGGATGGTGCAGGGTGGACCAGTCGTCGTTCAGCTCCCAAGGCTGCCCCGGCTTGTCCACCTCACCCCCGAGCAACCCCCGGTAGAACTCCGCCAACCCCCGCGGCTCCGGACAGTCCACCACCACGCACTGCAGCTTCCCGATCACCCGAGCAGGCTAAAGGGGCGAGATCGTCCGCGCCCGGAAAGACCCCGCTCCGTCCGGACGTTCAGCGGATCTGCATGCCCGAGATCGCCCGCGACACCACCAGCCGCTGGATCTCGGAAGTCCCCTCGAAGATGGTGAAGATCTTCGCGTCCCGGTGCATCCGCTCCACCGGGTGTTCCCGCGTGTACCCCGCCCCACCGAGGATGTGGATGGCCCGTTCCGTCGCCCACACCGACACCTCGCCGGCCTTCAACTTGGACATCGACCCCTCGCCCGCCGTGAACGGGACGTTGTTGCGGCCCATCCACGCCGCCCGCCACACGAGCAGGCGGGCCGCGTCGATCTCCATCCTCATGTTCGCCAGGTCGAACGCGATGGACTGGTTCTCGATGATCTTCCGCCCGAACGCCTCGCGGTCCTTCGCGTACGCCAGCGCGTACTCGTAGGCCGCCCTCGCCACGCCCACGGCCATCGCGCCGACGGTCGGCCGGGTCGTCTCGAAGGTCGCCATCGCCGCCTGCCCGCCGGCCGACACGCCCTCCCGGGCCCGCGCCAGGCGCCTCTCCAGGCGCTCGCGACCGCCCAGCAGGCACCGGCCCGGCACGCGCACGTCGTCCAGGAACACGTCCGCCGTGTGCGACGCCCGCATCCCGTGCTTCTTGATCTTGCCCGGCGACGACAACCCCGGCGTCCCCGGCGGCACCACGAACGCCGCCTGGCCGCGCGAACCCAAGGCCGGGTCCACGACCGCCGTCACCACGTGCACGTTGGCGATCCCGCCGTTGGTCGCCCACGCCTTCTGCCCGTTGAGGACCCACTCGTCGGTCGCCGGCGAGTACACCGCCCGCGTCCGGTACCCGGCGACGTCCGACCCCGCCTGCGGCTCGGACGCGCAGAACGCCGCCAGCTTCGGCTCGTCCGGCGTCCCGAAGCACTCGGGCACCCACTCGGCCAACTGCTCGGGCTCGCCGGACGCGAAGATCCCCGCCGCCGCGAGGCCGGTGCCCATCAGGGCCAGCGCGATCCCCGCGTCACCCCAGAACAGCTCCTCCACCGCGATCGGCAGCGACAGCCCGACCGGGTCGGCGAACCACGTCGCCAGCGCCTCGAACCCGTACAGGCCGATCTTCGCGGCCTCCTGGATCACCGGCCACGGCGTCTCCTCCCGCTCGTCCCACTCGGACGCGGCGGGCCGGATCACGTCGGCGGCGAAGCCGTGCACCCAGTCGCGCAGGTCGCGCTGGTCCTCGTTCAGCTCCAGGGAGAACACGCGCTCACGCCTTGGGGATGTCGAAGAGGCCCATGAAACCGGCCGCGAAACCGAGGTCGCCCTTGACCTTCAGCTTGCCGGTCATGAACAGCACGGGTGCGGACGCGTTGCCGGTGGCCAGCTTGAGGAACTCCACCGGGCCCAGGGTGACCGTCGCGCGGGACTCCCGCGTGGCGCTCTTGTCGATGGTGCAGCCGGCGTCCTCGATGACCACCTCGTAGACGTCCTCCGCGCCGGCGCCGCCGGTCAGCCGGAAGTGCACGACGGCCCGCGCGGCGCCCGCGCGGTCGGCGCGGAAGTGGGCCTCCATGCGGCGGAAGACCTCGTCCAGCACGCGTTCGCGCAGGCCCGGCCGCGCGGTGACGGCCTCGATCTGCTCCTTGGACGCGCGGGACACGATCCGGGCGAAGTTCTGCGGGTCCATCTTCGCCAGGTCGAGGTCGGCGCCCGCGTCGGCGAGGTCGCCGAGGGTGCCGAGCAGGTCGGCGAACTCGTCCTGGCCGAGCTTCTTCGGGTCGATGCCGCGCGCGATGACGTCGATGTCCAGGTCGCGCAGCGCGGGGTCGGCCGGGTCCACCTCCCGCAGGGCCTTGATCAGGGCCTTCGGGCTCAGCTTCGCGATGGCCTCGGTGGTGAGGTTGGTCATGGTGGCACCTCCGCGTACCTACTGAGCGGTAAGACTACTGATGAGTAGGTAAGGCGGCAAGGGGCGCGGAGTAATCTTGCGCCAGCCTTCAGGGGGTGCGATGCACGCAGAGCAGCCGGTCAGCACCGGACGAGCCAAGCGACTGCCGCGCGCGGTGCGCGAGCGGCAGATCATGGACGCCGCGGTGGACGTCTTCTCGCGGCTGGGTTTCCACGCCGCGTCGATGGACGAGATCTCCGAGGTCGCGGGCATCTCCAAACCCATGCTCTACGCGTACCTGGGCTCCAAGGAGGAGCTGTTCGCGACCTGCATCCGCCGCGAGTCCACGCGGATGATGGAGGCCATCGCCAACGGCGTCGAGGCCGACCAGCCGCCGGACGTCCAGCTGTGGAGCGGCCTGCGCGCGTTCTTCGGGTTCGTCGGCGAGAACCGGTCGAGCTGGCAGGTCCTGCACCGCCAGGCCTCCTCCCAGGGCGGACCGTTCGCGCAGGAGCTGGCCGACATGCGCGGCCGGGCGATCAGCCTCGTGGCCGCGCTGCTCGTGCACTCCGCGGACTTCCCCAACGTGCCGCGCGCGGGCGACAAGGAGGCCGAGGCGCTCGCCGCCGCGCTGGTCGGCGCGGGCGAGTCGCTGGCCGACTGGTGGCTGGACAACCCCGAGGAACCCGCGGGCGTCGTCGCCGCCCGGCTGATGAACCTGGTCTGGATGGGCTTCGGCGACCTGGTCGAGGGCAACATCTGGCACCCGCCGTCGCGACGGGTGCCAGAGGACGACTAGCCGCTGATCACGCCCTCCAGGTGCGGCTTCTTCGACCACAGCGCGAACCGCCACCCGTCGGCGGTCGGCGCGGCGGAGAAGTCCACCTTCCCGGGCAGCAGGATCGGGGCCTTGAACCGGACGTCGACGGTGACCGCGTCCGGCAGCCTGCCCTCGAACGCCGCCACGCACCGGGCCTTGGACCACATCCCGTGCGCGATCGCCCGCGGGAACCCGAACGCGCGCGCGGTCAGGGCGTGCAGGTGGATCGGGTTGCGGTCGCCGGACACCTCCGCGTACCGCCGCCCGACGTCCCCGCCGACCCGCCACACGCCGGTGGGCCTCGGCGGCTCCTCCCGCTCCCGCGCGCCGCCGTCCCCGGACCCGCCGCCGAGCCGGAGATATGTCGATACGTCGACCCACACCTGCTCACCGTCAACCGACACCGACGACACCACGTCGAACTGGCGTCCACGCTCGTGCGGGCGCAGGTTCTCCAGGTGCACCTCCAGGTCCAACGGCTCGTCCGCCCGCAACGGCCGCAGCTGCGTGATCCGGTTCGCCACGTGCACCAGGCCGGGCAGCGGGAACGGGAACCCGGGCCCGGTCATCAGCTCGATCTGCGACGGGAACGCGAGCACGTGCGGGTAGGTCACCGGCAGCTCGTCGCGCACCCCGAACCCGCACACGCGGTTGTACGCAGCCAGGTGCTCGCGATCGACGTCCACGCGCAGCTCGCGCACGGCGTCGGGCAGCGTCGAGCCGCTGCGGGTGAACCCGGTCAGCGCGGCCTTGGCGTACAGCCAGGTCAGGTTCCCCATCACGCCCCCAGCAGGCTCTGCCCGCACACCCGCACGACGTTGCCGTTCACGCCGGAGGACGCGGGGTGCGCGAACCACGCGATCGTCTCGGCCACGTCCACCGGCAGGCCGCCCTGGGACAGGCTGTTCATCCGCCGGCCCGCCTCGCGGATCATCAGCGGCACCGCGGCGGTCATCTTGGTCTCGATGAACCCGGGCGCGACGGCGTTGACCGTGGCCCCGGTGCCCGCGACGGTCTCCGACAGCGCGTCGACCATGCCGATCACGCCCGCCTTGGTGGTGGCGTAGTTGGTCTGGCCGACGTTGCCCGCGACGCCGGCGATGGACGAGACGCCGATGATCCGGCCGTTGGGGCGCAGCGCGCCGGAGTCGAACAGGGCCTGGTTGACGCGTTCCTGGCTGGCCAGGTTGACCTCGATGACGGCGTTCCAGCGACCGGCGTCCATGCGGCCGAGCGTGCGGTCGCGCGTGATGCCCGCGTTGTGCACGACGACGTCCACGCCGCCGTGCCGCTGGGTGACGTGTTCGACGATCCGCTTCGGGGCATCCGCCGAGGTGATGTCCAGCTGGATGGTGGACCCGCCGACCTTGTTGGCGACGGCGGACAGCTCGTCGCCCTGGCCCGGCACGTCCAGGCACACGACGTGCGCGCCGTCGCGCCCGAGGACCTCCGCGATCGCCGCGCCGATGCCCCGGGACGCCCCGGTGACCAGCGCGACCTTGCCCGCGAGCGGCTGCTCCCAGTCGTCGGGGACCTCCAGCGGGCCGGCGCCGATGCGCACCACCTGGCCGGACACGTACGCCGAGCGGCCGGACAGGAGGAACCGCAGCGTGGACTCGATGTTGCCCTCCGCGCCCTCGGCGACGTACACGAGCTGGGCCGTCCCGCCGCGCTTGAGCTCCTTGCCGACGCTGCGGGTGAACCCTTCGAGGGCGCGTTGCGCGATGCGCGAGGCCGCTTCGGCGGGTGGTGTGCCGAGGACGACGACCCGGCCGCACGGTCCGAGGGACCGGATCACCGGGTGGAAGAACTCGTACAGCTCGCGCAACTCCTCGATGCCGCCGATGCCGGTGGCGTCGAAGACGAGCGCGCCGTACCGCTCGCTCTCCTTCGCCTCGGAGGTCACGTCGAGGCCGATGGACTTGCACACCGCGGCGACCGGTTCGACCAGTCGCCCGCTGCCGCCGAGCAGCACGGGGCCGTCCAGCGCGGGCTTCCCGGGCGTGTGCCGGCGCAGGGGGTACGGGTTGGGCAGGCCGAGCTT
The DNA here is from genome assembly GCF_040647305.1 of Saccharothrix sp. NPDC042600. Taxonomy (NCBI): domain Bacteria; kingdom Bacillati; phylum Actinomycetota; class Actinomycetes; order Pseudonocardiales; family Pseudonocardiaceae; genus Saccharothrix; species Saccharothrix sp. NPDC042600. The sequence goes on from NZ_JBEZBW010000053.1 coordinate 29,143, forward strand.
GCCGACGACGAGACGCCCGAAGCCGGACTTGGCGAACGACTGGTAGCGATCCATGCGCACATCACACTCCCTACTCAGTAGTAAGTCTACTGACGAGTAGGTAATATGGACAACACACACCCGTACCGGGAGGACGACATGGCCGACATCCGCAGGGTTGCCATCCTGGGCGGCAACCGAATCCCCTTCGCGCGTTCCAACGGCCCCTACGCCACGGCGTCGAACCAGGACATGTTCACCGCGGCCCTGGACGGCCTGGTCAGCCGGTTCGCGCTGCAGGGCGAGCGGCTCGGCGAGGTGGTCGCGGGCGCGGTGCTCAAGCACAGCCGCGACTTCAACCTGGTGCGGGAGTGCGTGCTGGGCAGCGCCCTGTCCGCCGAGACCCCGGCCTACGACGTGCAGCAGGCGTGCGGCACGGGGTTGCAGGCCGTGATCGCGGTGGCGAACAAGATCGCACTGGGCCAGATCGAGGTCGGCATCGCGGGCGGTGTGGACACCACCAGCGACGCGCCCATCGGCGTGAACGAGGACCTGCGCTCGGTGTTGCTGGAGTTCAACCGCGCCCGGTCGACCGGCGACAAGATCAAGGCCGTCACCAAGCTGCGCCCGAAGCACGTCGTCCCGGACATCCCCCGCAACGGCGAACCGCGCACCGGCCTGTCGATGGGCGAGCACGCCGCCGTCACCGCCCGCGAGTGGGGCATCGCCCGCGAGGACCAGGACGCCCTGGCCGCCGCGAGCCACCACAACCTGGCCGCCGCGTACGAGCGGGGCTTCTTCGACGACCTGGTGACCCCGTTCCAGGGCCTGACCCGCGACCAGAACCTGCGCCCGGACTCGTCGGTGGAGAAGCTGGCGAAGCTCAAGCCGGTGTTCGGCCGCGGCGAGGACGCCACCATGACCGCCGGCAACTCGACCCCGTTGAGCGACGGCGCGTCCGCGGTGCTGCTGGCGAGCGAGGAGTGGGCGGCGTCCCGGAACCTGCCGGTGCTGGCGTACCTGACGTTCACCGAGACGGCGGCGGTCGACTACGTCCACGGCGGCGAGGGCCTGCTGATGGCCCCGGCCTACGCGGTCCCGAGGATGCTCGCCCGCGCGGGGCTGTCGTTGCAGGACTTCGACTTCTACGAGATCCACGAGGCCTTCGCGTCGCAGGTCCTGGCCACCCTCAAGGCGTGGGAGGACGCCGACTTCTGCAAGGGCAAACTGGGCCTGGACGCCCCCCTCGGCCCGATCGACCGCTCGAAGCTCAACGTGAACGGCTCGTCCCTGGCGGCCGGCCACCCGTTCGCGGCGACCGGCGCGCGCATCGTGGCGACCCTGGCGAAGATCCTGGCCGAGAAGGGCTCGGGCCGCGGCCTGATCTCCATCTGCGCGGCGGGCGGCCAGGGCGTGACGGCGATCGTCGAGCGCTGAGCGGGCACGGGCCGTCGGCTTGCGCGGCGGGCGGCCCCTAGTCCAGCAGTGACCAGGTCGCGGTGCAGCGGACGGTCACCGTGATCTGTTGGGCTTCCAGGTTCAGTTGGTCCATCTGCGGTGGCGCGCCCGGTGCGCCGCCGTAGGCCGCCATCGCGCGCATCGACTCCGCCGCCCACACCTCGCTGTCCCCGTCGGCCAGGCGCAGCAGGGTTCCCAGGCGTGCGCCCAGGGCTTCGGCGTAGCCCTCGGCGCGGCGGCGGGCGTCGAGGACGGCCTCCCTCTGCGCCTCGCGCACGGCCTCGGTGTCCGCCGCGAGCTGCCACGACGGGCCGTTGAGCCACGTCGGTTCGGCGGCGACCAGCGCGCCCAGCAGGTCGTCCAGCTGGTCCAGGGCGTCCACGCGCAGCGTGTACGACTGCGACGCCCGGCTGCCGGACCTGCGCCGGCCGTTCCAGTTGTCGTGCACGTTGAGCTGCCGCGACCGCACCTCCACGCCCGGCCGCGTGAGCAGCGGCTCGACCGACGCCACCCGCCGGGTCAGCAGGTCGACCGCCTCCGTGCGGGTCGCGCCGGAGGTCTCGAAGTTCACCTGCACCTCGGCCCGGTCGGCGGTGCGCTCGACCTTGCCGGTGCCCTTGGTCACGACTTCAGCCACGTCACCCACCCAACCCGCATGCCGGATCATGCGCAACGATAAGTCGATCTAGCCCGAACGCTAGATTGGGCAATAGAGCACGACACGCGTCGAGTATTGGATCGTTCGTAGACAGCTCGATACCGTCCGAGGATGGACCCCGTCCGCAACCCGTTCGCCCCCGGCGCGGGGCAGCGCCCGCCCGAGCTGGCGGGGCGGGACAAGGAGCTGAGCGCGTTCGACGTGGTCCTCGAACGGGTCGCGCGCGGCCGTCCGGAGCGCAGTCTCGTGCTCACCGGGCTGCGGGGCGTCGGCAAGACGGTGTTGCTGGGCGAGCTGCGGTCCATGGCGCTCAAGCGCGGGTGGGGCGCGGGGAAGGTCGAGGCGCGGCCGGAGGCCGGGTTGCGGCGACCGCTGTCCGCCGCGTTGCACCGGGCGATCCGCGACCTGGCCGTGCGGCACCGCGCGCCCGACCGCGTCGAGGCGGTGCTGGGGGTGCTCAAGGCGTTCGCGCTGAAGGCCAACCCCGAGGACGCGAAGCTGCGCGACCGGTGGCAGCCGGGCATCGACGTGCCCGCGGCGCAGGGCCGGGCCGACTCCGGCGACATCGAGATCGACCTGGTGGAGCTGTTCACCGAGGTCGCGGAGCTGGCGCAGGACGTGGGCACCGGCGTCGCGCTGCTCATCGACGAGATGCAGGACGTGCGGCCGGACGACGTCTCGGCGCTGTGCGCGGCGTGCCACGAACTGTCCCAGTCGGGTGCGCCGCTGGTGGTGGTCGGCGCCGGGCTGCCGCACCTGCCGGCCGTGCTGTCGGCGTCCAAGTCGTACTCGGAGCGGCTCTTCCGGTACGTGCGCATCGACCGGCTGTCGCGCGAGGACGCCGACCGGGCCGTGCTCGCGCCGGTCGAGCGGGAGCAGGCGGGCATCCTCGACGAGGCGCTGGACGCCCTGTTCGACGCGTCCGGCGGCTACCCGTACTTCATCCAGGCCTACGGCAAGGCCGCGTGGGACGCCGCGCCGGCCGACCCGATCACCCCGCTGGACGTGGCCGTCGCCGCGCCCGAGGCGGACGCCGAGCTGGCCGTGGGGTTCTTCGGGTCGCGCTACGAGCGGGCGACGCCGGCCGAGCGCGAGTACCTGCGCGCGATGGCGGAGCTGACCGACGGCAAGGACGCGGGCGTGAACACCGCGCAGGTCGCCGACCACCTGGGGCGCAAGCCGTCGTCGCTGTCGCCGGCGCGGGACAGCCTCATCAAGAAAGGCCTGGTCTACAGCGCGGAACGCGGTCAGATCGCGTTCACCGTGCCGCACTTCGGGCGGTTCCTGCTGGGGCGTGAGGACTGATCTCCGGTCGCATCCAGTCGTCTAGCGGTCACGCTAGAGAGCCGTCGTCGGGCTGTCCGGTGGAACCAGGTGACCGTCAGGCGAATCGCAGGTGCTGAACAGGTAGCCACCGGAGATTCGTCGGCCTGTGCCCCATCTCACCGGACAATCGGGTGCGTTGAGGCGGTCGAGGGTGCATACTTGAGGCACACACCGAGAAGCACTTTGAGAGGGATGAACCCCGTGAACTTCACTGCGAAGCTCCGCGCTCGTCGTGTCGAGGCTCGCAACCGGAAGGCCGTTGCCCGCGCGATCGACCAGGCGCCCACCCCGGCCATGCGCCACGAGCTCATGGCGATCGCCCAGGCCCAGGTGACCACCCTCCGCTGAACCGCCCTCCGCGCGTGACGGCCACCCGACATCGACACCGGGTGCACGCCCCGCTGTCGCGCGCGATCGGCGAAGGGGGAAACGTCGAAGGCCCTGCCGCACCTCCCGCGCGGCAGGGCCTTCGACTATCTTGAGCACATCGAAACGTGATCTGGGTCACACCCGGTAGAGGGTGTAACAGTCCACGATCGTGTCTCGATGTTCCTGGTGACCCCGCGATGCTGTCGGACCCCCGACCTGGCAGCACCGCGGGGTTTCCCATGTCCCCCGACCGAGTGCCCGGACTACTTGGACGTGGCCGAACCGGTCCAGGTGTCGTCCTGTCTGCGGGCGCGCCGGATCATCACTGCTTCCCCCTGAATGTGTCTTGTCCCCCATGGACACCACCCATGGTGCCACCGGGGTCTGACAATTCCTTGAGGGTTTCCTGAGAGCATGACCCGATGACGCTCCCGCTGCTGGTGGTCGACGCGGCCAACGTCGTGGGCTCGGTCCCCGACGGCTGGTGGCGCGACCGGGCGGGGGCGGCCACCCGCCTGCGCGACTCCCTGGCGGCGATCGCCGAAGGGGGCCTGCCCGCCTTCCACCCGGGCCCGCTGGAGGTCGTCCTGGTGGTCGAGGGCAAGGCCCGCCACGTGGAATCGATCCCCGAGGTCCGCGTGGTGGCGGCGGAGCACTCGGGCGACGACAAGATCGTGGAAGTCGTCCGAACGACCGCCCCCGACCGCCCGTGCGCGGTCGTCACGGCCGACCGCGAACTCCGCCGCCGCGTGACCGAACTGGGCGCCGAAGTCCTGGGCCCGAAGTCGGTTCGGTGATCCGAAGCGCCGGCCGGGCCGCACACCCCGGCGCGACCCGTCCACATCGTGGACCCCGGAACAGCGCGACCGTCCCGGAGTGTTGACTTCGGACGTGACGACTGCTCAACGCCGCCGCGCGCGTGTCCGCGCCCCCGAACTGGTCGGCCGTGGCTGGCTCAACACCGGTGACCGGGACATCAAGCTCGCCGACCTGCGGGGCAAGGTCGTCCTGCTCGACTTCTGGACGTTCTGCTGCATCAACTGCCTCCACGTCCTGGACGAGCTGCGCCCGCTGGAGGCCGAGTTCGCCGACGTCCTGGTCACCATCGGCGTCCACTCGCCGAAGTTCGTCCACGAAGCCGACCCCGACGCGCTGAAGGCCGCCGTCGAGCGGTACGAGGTGCACCACCCCGTGTTGGACGACCCCGAGCTGGCCACCTGGCAGAACTACGCCGTCAAGGCGTGGCCGACGCTCGTCGTGGTCGATCCCGAGGGCTACGTCGTGCACGTCGCCGCCGGTGAGGGGCACGTCGACGCGCTGCGCACGGTCGTCCGGGAACTCGTCGCCGAGCACGAGGCCAAGGGCACGCTGCACCGCGGCGACGGCCCGTACGTCCCGCCCGCCCCGGCCGACACGACCCTGCGCTTCCCCGCCAAGGCGGTCGTCCTCCCCAACGGGAACCTGCTGGTCAGCGACTCCGCCCACCACAGCCTGGTCGAGCTGGAACCCGACGGCGAGACCGTCGTCCGCCGCATCGGCACCGGCGAGCGCGGCCGGCGGGACGGCACCGCCCCCACGTTCTCCGAGCCCGCCGGCCTGGCCCTCCTGCCGGACGCGACGGCCGAGCTGGTCGGCTACCACGTCGTCGTCGCCGACACCGTCAACCACCTGCTCCGCGGGCTCGACCTCGACACCGGCGAGGTCACGACCGTCGCCGGCACCGGCGAGCAGTGGCGCGACGGCGAGACCGACGGCCCGGCCGACGCCATCCACCTCACCAGCCCGTGGGACGTGGCCTGGTGGGAGCCCGCCGGGGGCGTCGCCATCGCGCTCGCGGGCAACCACACCCTCGGCCTGTTCAAGCCCGCCGAGCGCCGCCTGGAGCGCCTCGCCGGCACCACCGTCGAGGGCCTGAGCGACGCGCCGCTCCAGGAGGCGTTCTTCGCCCAGACCTCCGGCCTCGCCGCCCAGGGCGACCGCCTCTGGCTCGTCGACTCCGAGACCTCCGCCCTCCGCTACCTGGAGGACGGCCGGGTCACGACCGTCGTCGGCAAGGGCCTGTTCGACTTCGGCCACCGCGACGGCGCGGCCGACCAGGCCCTGCTCCAGCACCCGCTGGGCGTCGCCGTCCTGCCCGACGGCTCGATCGCGGTCGCCGACACCTACAACGGCGCGGTCCGCCGCTACGACCCCGCCACCGGCGAGGTGTCCACGCTCGCCACGGACATCGCCGAGCCCAGCGACGTGCTGTTCGTGGACGGTGAGCTGGTCGTCGTCGCCTCCGCCGCCCACCGCCTGGAGCGGCCCGTCGCGCCCGGCACGAAGGTGCTCGGCGAGGCCCACCAGGTGAAGCGACCGCCGACGGTCATCGCGCCCGGCGAGCTGGAGCTGTCGGTCGTCTTCACCCCGCCGACCGGCCAGAAGCTCGACGACCGCTACGGCCCGTCGACCCGCCTGGAGATCACCAGCTCCCCGCCGGAGCTGCTGGTCGAGGGCGCGGGCGTCGGCACCGACCTCAAGCGGACGCTGCGCATCGCGGACGGCTTCACCGACGGCGTCCTGCACGTCGTCGCACAGGCCGCGAGCTGCACGGACGACCCCGCCGTCGAGCACCCCGTGTGCAAGCTCACCCGCCAGGACTGGGGCGTCCCCGTGCGGGTCAGCGCGGACGGCCCGCACCGGTTGCCGCTCATGATGGGCGGCCTGGACGAGGGCGTGTAGCGCGCCACGTAGACTCATCGGGTGCCCGATGTCAAGCTTGAGATCCAGATGCTGCACGACCGCGTCATGGTGCGGATCTCCCCGGAGGACGGTGAGCGCCGCAGCAGCGGCGGCATCCTGATCCCGGCGACCGCGCAGATGGCCAAGCGTCTGGCCTGGGGCGAGGTGCTCGGGGTCGGCACGAACGTGCGGCACGTCAAGGTCGGCGACCGGGTCCTGTTCAACCCGGACGACCAGTTCGAGGTCGAGGTGCAGGGCGCGACCTACCTGGTCATGCGCGAACGGGACGTGCACGCCACCGCCACCGAGCGGTCGGACCACGGAACGGGCCTTTACCTCTAGAACCGCCCGACCGTGATCGTCGTGTGACGGCGGTCGGGTAAGCAGTCCCAGGACCTTGCGGAGAGGCAAGAGGGGGAGCGGTGCCGGAGAACCAGCGACCGGAGTACGACGCTGAGCGGACCACGGCGTTCCAGCCGGTCCGCCCGTCGGGCACCGGTTCGGAGCACCCGACGAACGGCTCCGCGCCGTCCGCCGGTGAGGCGCAGTGGCCCCAGGAGGAGGACGCCTGGCCGCAGGAGGAGCCGGACGAGCCCGCCGCGCGCACCGTGCGGGACGTCGCACCCTCCGAGGCGACCCAGTACATCGACAGCGGCAACCTCCAGGCCTCCGCCGGCGTCACCCACGATGTGCCCAACCCCCACCCCGACGAGGTCACCCGCAAGCTGACCCCGCCCGCCGACGAGACCCGCGCCTTCCCCGGCCCGCAGGCCGCGTCCGACGAGACCCGCGCTTTCACCGGCTCGCAGGGCGCGTACGACGAGACGCACGCGTTCAACGGCCCGCGGGGCGCGATGGACGAGACCCGCGCGTTCGGCGGCCCGCAGGACGGTCCGCGCAACCCGTCCCCGTCCGAGCAGACCACGGTCTTCGCCACCCCGGTCGGCGAGCCCGAGGCGACCGTCCTCGGCCCGGTGATGGTGGACGAGGAGACGCAGGCCGACGAGGACGACCAGCGCCGCAAGAGCCGCAAGAAGGTCGCGCTCGTCGCGGCCGGCGTGTTCGGCCTGCTCGTCCTGCTCTACGGCCTGGACATCCTGGTCTCCAGCGGCAACGTGCCGCGCGGCGTGACCGTGGCCGGCGTCGACGTGGGCGGCATGAGCCACCAGGACGCCGAGCAGAAGCTGCGCGCCGAGATCGGCCCCCGCTTGGAGAAGCCGGTCAAGGCGCGCGCGGGTGACGTGGACACCGAGGTGGATCCGAAGGCCGCGGGCCTGGAGCTGGACTGGGCGGGCACCTTCGAGCGGGCCGGCGACCAGCCGCTGTCCCCGATCACCCGCGTCACGTCGTTCTTCACCTCCCGCGAGGTCGGCTTCGCCACCCGCAGCGACCAGGGCAAGCTGTCCGCCGCGGTCGAGGGCCTGCGCGTCAAGACCGACCACGAGCCGGCCGAGGGCACCATCAAGTTCGAGGGCGGCACGGCCGTCGCCGTGGACCCGAAGCAGGGCCAGAAGCTCGACGCCGACGGCGCCCGCGAGAAGCTCCTCGCCGACTGGGCCGACGGCGGCACCGTCGAGCTGCCGGTCGCGCTCACCCCGGTCAAGACGACCAAGGAGGGCGTGCGCAAGGCGCTGGACGAGGTCGCCAAGCCCGCCGTCGCGTCCCCGGTCGTGGTCAAGGGCGAGGGCAAGGACGCCACGCTCACGCCCGAACAGCTCTTCGCCACCCTGGTCTTCGAGCCCGCCGACGACGGCAGCCTGACCGTCAAGGTGGACAACAACAAGGTCGTGGAGGCCGCCGGCCCGCAGCTCAAGGACACGGAGAAGGAGGGCAAGGACGCCGAGATCGTGTTCGAGGGCGGCCGGCCCACCGTCAAGCCGTCCGTGGACGGGCTGACCATCGACTGGGAGAAGTCGCTGGTCCCGTACCTGGAGGTGCTCAAGCGCGCCGACCAGCGGGAGATCAAGGCGGAGTACAAGAAGTCGCCCGCCAAGGTGACCACCGAGCAGGCCAACCAGATGGGCATCAAGGAGGTCATCGGCGAGTTCCAGACCGGTGGCTTCGCGGCCGACTCGGGCGTGAACATCCGCGTGGTGGCCCAGAAGGTCAACGGCGCGATCGTGAAGCCCGGCGAGACCTTCTCCCTCAACGGCTTCACCGGCCCCCGCGGCACCGCCCAGGGCTACGTCGAGGCGGGCATCATCGAGAACGGCGCTCCCGGCCGCGCGGTCGGCGGCGGCATCTCCCAGTTCGCGACGACGCTCTACAACGCGGCGTACCACGCGGGCATGAAGGACGCCGGCCACAAGGAGCACAGCTACTGGATCTCCCGCTACCCGGCGGGCCGCGAGGCCACGGTGTTCATGGACGGGGCGGGCAACAGCCTGATCGACATCAAGTTCACCAACCCCGACCAGACCGGCGTGGCGATCCAGACCATCTGGACCCCGTCCTCGCTGAAGATCGTGCTGTGGGGGACGAAGAACTACGACGTCAGCGGCTCGACCAGCGAGCGGACGAACTTCACCGAGCCGCAGGAGATCAAGAAGACGACCCAGCCGTGCGTGCCCAGCAACGGCGCGCAGGGCTTCACGGTGACGGACACCCGGACCATCACCGACCGTCGGACGGGCCAGACCCGGTCGGAGTCGCGCACGGTCAAGTACGACCCGTCGCCGAAGATCGTCTGCGAGGCCCCACCCGCCGGCTAGCGCACGCGGCAAACCCAACGCCTACGGCCACACGCCGTAGGCGTTGTTTTTTCGCGGCCGAAGGCGCGCGCTTTTGCAGGGCTATTTAGCCCAAGGAAGGGCCTCGGTTCGTTCCCCGTACGGCCTGGGCGCAGCCCAACCGCGCTTTGGGGTTCTTGGCAACCAGCTTTTCCGGTTGCCAAGAACCCCAAAGGGTGGTTGCCTCCGGCAGGCCGTACGGGGAACGAACCGACGCCCTTCCACCCCCGGGGGCCTGCCCGCCGGCGAGGCGCTTTTGATCTTTCGAGCGCGAAGCGCGTCCGAGCTTGAGAGCGCGGAGCGCGTTGCGTGAAGACCCGCGAAGCGAGGGCTTGAGAGCGTGAGCGTTGGGTTTAAGAGCTTAAAAGAGCCTCGCCGGCGGGCAGGCCGCCGGAGATGACAAAAGCAAAAGAAAGAGCGGGGGCTTCTTGCTTGTGTCATCTCCGTATGGCCTGGCGGAGCCAACCACACTTTTGGCCGGGTGCCGCTAAATTTTTTGCTCGTTCCTCACAAAAAATTCGGCTGCACCCGACCAAAAGTGTGGTAGCCCTTCGGGCAGGCCATACGGAGATGACACAAGCAAGAAGCCCGGGTTGGGGTGTGACCTCACCAGGCCCCTGTGCTCCGCGCTGCGCGCGTCGAAGCGGAGTTGCGCGCGTCGAAGCGGCGCTGCGTGTCGAGCGGTGCTGCGTGTCGGAAGGGGTGCTGCTTGTACCGGCCTTTCCGCATTGGTGCGGTGTGGATGCTGGGTCGGGAGGAATCTGGGGGGTGTGCCCCCATGTGCGGGTGGGGGTGGGGGTGTCAGGTTGGGAGGGTGATCCCTTCCGCCTTAGACGCGCTCCCCGCCTCCTGGTGGCGAGGTGGTGTGCGAGGGACCGCCCCCGAACTGGTCGCCCCGCTCGGGCGGCCGGCATGGGCCGCGTTCGTGGAACGCGCCACCGCGACCGCGGCCCATGCCAACTTCCCCGGTGGGGACTGGTTGGACGCCTTCGCGTTCGCGCTCCGGCCGCTGGTGCGCGGGGCCGTGGCGTTGGATCCCCGGCTCGCCGCCGACCGCTCGTTCGCGAAGGACCTCGGGCACCGGCTCGCGCGGATCGCCGCCCGCACGCTGGTCCTCGAACTGAACCTCGCGCGGCTGGCCGGCCGCCTGGAAGGCGACACCCCGCAGGACCGGTTCGCGCACTTCGTGGAGAACGTCGATCTCGCCGACGTCCTGCGCCGCTACCCCGTGCTGGCCCGACTGCTCGGCCAGGCCGGGCTGCACGCCGCGCACGCGCACCGCGAGCTGCTGGACCGGCTCTCCCAGGACCGCACGGAGATCGTCCGCACCCTGCTCGACAACCGCGACCCGGGACCGATCGCGGTCGTGGAGAGCAAAGGGGACGTGCACCAGCGCGGGCGCGCGGTGGCCGTGGTGACGTTCGCCGACGGGCGCAAGGTCGTCTACAAGCCCCGGCCGGTCGGGTTGCACCAGGCCTTCGGCGGGCTGCTGGGCTGGTTCGACGGGCACACCGGGTTGGACCTGCGCACGCCGGCCGTGGTCGCGCGGGACACGCACGGGTGGTTGGAGTTCGTCGAGCACAAGGCTTGTGCGGACGTCGAAGGGGTCGGGCGGTTCTACCACCGGCTCGGGGCGCTGCTCGCCCTGCTGTACGCGGTCGACGGCACGGACATGCACTACGAGAACCTGATCGCGCACGGCGACCAGCCGGTGCTGATCGACGTCGAGACCCTGTTCCACCCGACCGTCGGCATCCCGAGCGACCCGGCCGTGCGGGCGTTGGCCCGGTCGGTGCACCGGACGGCCGTGCTGCCGCGGGTGCTGCTCGGCGAGCACGGCGCGCTGGACATCGGCGGGGTCGGCGGGGACGAGCACCAGGCCGCGGTCGGGGTCACCTGGCAGCACCCGGGGACGGACCGGATGCGGCTCGTGCGCCGGCCCGCGCCGTTGCCGCCCGCGGTGAACCGGCCGCGCGTCGGCGAGGCCGAGGCGGAGCCCGCGGACTACGAGGGCGCGCTGCTGGCCGGGTTCCGCCGCGGCTACGACGCGCTCTACGACCACCGCCACGAACTCCTCGGCGACCGCGGCCTGCTGCGGGCGTTCGCCGACCTGCCGGTGCGGTTCGTGCCGCGGATGACCCACCTCTACGCGACCCTCCTGGACGAGTCCACCCACCCGGACGCGTTGCGCGCCGCCCGGGACCGGGAAGCCGCGATGGACCTGCTGTGGGACGAGTCCGACGAGGCCGTCCTGAAAGCGCTGGTGCCGCACGAGCTGACCGACCTGTGGGCCGGTGACGTGCCGCTGTTCACCACCCGGCCGGGCAGCCGGGACGTGTGGACGGCGTGCGGCGAGCGGATCGCGGACCTGCTGCCCGCCACCGGGATCGAGGCCGTCGAGCGCAAGATCGCCGAGCTGGACGAGGTGGACCGGCACGACCAGCAATGGCTGATCACCGCCGCCCTGGCCAGCCGCCCGCGGCCGGTGGACCACCGCTCGGGCGCGGCGGTCCCGGCCCGGCTCGACGCCGGCGTCCCGGACCCGCAACGGCTCCTGGTCGCCGCGTGCGGGATCGCCGACGAGGTCCTCGCGCACGCCACGGCGGACGGCCGCCGGGTCAACTGGGTGGGCCTGGAACTGGTGGACGACCGGCACTGGGCGGTCTCGGCGATGGGCGCGGGCCTGTCCAACGGCTACACCGGCGTGGCGCTGTTCCTGGCCCAGTTGGGCGCGCTCACCGGCGCCGGCCGGTACACCGAGTACGCCCGCGACGCCCTCGCCCCGGTGCCGGCGCTGCTGCGGTCGTTCGCGGCGGACGCGGAACTGGCGGTCGCGGTGGGCAGCGGCGCGTTCCACGGGCTGGGCGGCATCTGCTACGCGTTGGCACGGCTGGCGAACCTGCTCGACGACGCCGAGATCTCGGGCTGGTTGACCGAAGCCGTCGAGATCGCGGCGGCCGTGGAAGCGCTCGGTGAAGACCCCGCGAACATCGTGGAGGGCTGCGCCGGCGGACTGGCCGCGATGACCGCCGTGCACGCGGAAAGCGACCTCCCGGCGGCCGAACGGCTGGCCCGCTCCTACGCCGACCGCCTGCTCGCCGCTACCCCGACCGGCGACGGGTTCGCCCGCGGCCGGGCCGGGGTCGGCTGGGCGCTGCTGCGCTACGCGCGCCTGGCGCACGACCAGCGCTACGCCGTCGCCGGGCGGTCCCACCTGCGGGCGGACCACGCGCTGCGCCAACGCCTCCTGGACGTGGGCGAAGCGGACCACAGCTGGTGCTCCGGGCTGGCCGGCGCGGTGCTCGCGCATTCGGCGCACCCGGATCAGCCGGTCGACGCCCACACGTTGCACCTCGACCGGTGCCTCAACGCGCTGGCGGTGCACGAACCGCTGCGCGACCTCAGCCTGTGCCATGGTGAGCTGGGCGTGCTGGAACCCCTGTCCGTCCTCGCCGAACGCGGGCACGACCTCGCGTCGGCGATGCTCACCCGGCGCGCCGGGCTCGTCCTCGGCGCGTTGGACCAGTACGGAGCGCGGTGCGGCACCCCGGGCGGGGTGCCGTCGGCGGGACTGTTGACCGGTTTGTCGGGGATCGGTTACGGCCTGCTGCGCCTGGGCTTCCCCGAGCGGACGCCCTCCGTGCTGGTGCTCGACCCCACCGCAAGTCCCTACCCCTCCAAGGAGAACCCCCGATGAGCGACGCCAACCACGACGAGGTCCCCACCTGGCGCGACGACCAGGACGGCGACCACCCCGCCGGGGAGATGGCGCTGACCCGCAAGAACAAGACCGGCGCCCGGGCTCGCGCGCTGGCCGGCCTGACCCTGGCCGTGGGCGCGTACGCGGTGGTCGCCGCGAGCCTCGCCGACAGCACGTCGGTGAGCGCGCCCGTCATCCGGTGACCCGCGTCAACGGGTAACACCGCACGAAGGAGCCGAACTGCCCGCGCGGACACTGGGGGTGCGGGCAGTTCGGCGTGCGCTTGACTAAGGTCGGGCCATGCAGACCCGCGCGCCGGTCGTGGTCGGCCGCGACGACGAACTCCGGGTGTTGGACCAGGCCCTCGCCGACGCGGCGGCGTGTCGCGGGCGGGCGGTGTTCCTCGTCGGCGAACCCGGCATCGGCAAGACCCGGCTGGCCCGGGTGACCGCCGGGTCGGCGTTCGACCGCGGCATGCGGGTGCTGCGCGGCCGGGGGTCCACGATCGGGCCGCTGGTGCCGTTCCGGCCGCTGGCCGAGGCGCTGATGTCGCTGCTGCGCGGCGGGGACGCGCCGGACCTGCGGGAACTGGGCCCCTACCAGTCGGCGCTGGGCCGGCTGGTGCCCGAGTGGGGTGCCGAGCCGCGCGAGAACCACTCGATCGTCGTGCTGGCCGAGGCGGTGCTGCGGCTGCTGGCGCTGGTCGGGCGGACCCACCCGTGCCTGCTGGTGCTGGAGGACCTGCACGACGCGGACGCCGAGACGCTCGCGGTCATCGACTACCTGGTGGACAACCTGGACCAGGCGCCGGTCGCGCTGCTGGTGACCATGCGCGCCGACCCCGGCCCGGCGCTGGACGTGGTCCGGCTGGCGGCGCAGCGGGCCGCGGGGACGTTGCTGGAGCTGCGCCGGCTGACCGAGCCGATGGTGCGCGAGATGGTCGCCTCCTGCCTGGAGGTGACCGCGGGGGAGGTGCCCGACGCGGTCGCCGACCGGTTGTGGGCCGACAGCGCCGGCATCCCGTTCGTGGTCGAGGAGATGCTGCACGGGCTGGTCAGCGGCGGGTCGCTGGTGCGCGGGCCCGGCGGCTGGCAGGTGCTGGGCGAGCTGCGCATCGACGTGCCGACGGCGCTGGTGCGGGCCATCGCGCACCGCACCGACCGGCTGGGGCCGCAGGGCCGTGAGCTGCTGTCGGCGGCGGCCGTGCTGGGGCACCGGTTCCCGCTGTCGGTGCTGCGCGAGGTCACCGGCCTGGACGACCGGGCGCTGCTGTCGCACCTGCACGCCGGGGTCGCGGCGCAGCTGGTGACGCCGGACGAGCCGGTGCCGGACTGGTACGCGTTCCGCCACCCGTTGACCGCCGAGGCGCTGCTGGCGCAGTTGACGCCGACGCACCGGGCGGACCTGGCGCGGCGCACCGCGGACGCCGTGCTGCGGCTGCACCCCGAGCTGCCCGGCGAGTGGTGCCCGCTGGTGGCGTCGCTGCGGCTGGACGCGGGGCAGACCGCGGAGGCGGGCCAGTTGCTGGCGGAGGCGGGGCGGCGGGCGTTGGCCGACGGCGCGGCCGGGTCGGCGGTGCGGCTGCTCGACCACGCGCACCGGTTGCTGGCCAGCGGGGTGGACGTGGCGATCCGGGCGGACGTGCTGCGGTCGCTGCTGCCGGCGCTGGGCGAGGCGGGGCAGTTCGAGCGGGCGTTCGCGCTGGCCGACACCGTGGCGGAGCTGAGCGCGGCCGGGTTGCCGCCGGTGCGGCGGGCCGAGCTGCACACGATCCTGGCGCGCGTGGCGTGGCTGTCGGGGCGGTTGGCGGAGGGCGGCGCGCAGGTGGACGCGGCCCGCGCCCTGCTGGGTCCGGACGCCGACGACTCGCGCCTGGCGCGGGTGGACGCGGTGGCGGCGTTCCTGGCGCTGGAGGCGCAGCGGCCCGACCGGATCTCCGCCGCCGAGGCGTTGGCGCGACGGGCCGCCGAGGCCGCGTCGCGGGCGTCGTTGCCGGAGGTGGCGTGCGAGGCGTTGCAGCTGCTGGGGATCCTGGCGCGCGACCGCGACCTCGGCGAGGCGACCGGGCACTTCCTGCGGGCGCGGCAGTTGGCGGAGGAGAACCGGCTGCCGATCCACCGGACGTACGCGACCGTGCGGCTGGCGGGCATCGACTGGTTGGCCGACGGGTCGGTGGTCGAGCTGGTCGAGGCGCGTGAGGAGGCGTTGCGGGTCGGCGCGATCACCGTGGCGTACAACGTGGACGCGATCCTCGGGCTGGACGCGGTGCTGCGCGGCGAGTACGCCGTGGCCGAGGAGAAGCTCGCGGTGTGCGGCGAGGGCACGCGGCGGTTGCAGCTCAAGCCGATGACGCTGTACGTGCTGATGGCCCAGGCGACCGCCGCCGCGCACCAGGGCAAGCGGTCCGAAGTGGACAGCGCGGTCGCGCGGTTCCACGAGCTGGGCGGGATCGGGTCGCAGGAACGGCCGTTGTGCTTCGGTCTGGCTCGGGCGTTCTGCGCGTTGTTGGAGGAGGACCGGGACCTCGCGGAGCAGGACGTCGCGCGGGCGATGGCCTACGAGGCCGAGACGCCCACGACGTTCCACCTGTCCGGGACGCACGGGTTGCGCCTGCTGCTCGGGGCGTTGAGCGGTGCGCTCGACCTGGCGGGTTATGCGGAGATCACGCGGTCGGCGGCGGCCGGGATGCGGTGGAACCGGGTGTTCGGGCAGTTCGCGCTGGCGGTGCTGCTCGGGCGCGACGGGCGGGAGGAGGAGGCCGCGGCGGCCGTGCGGGAGGCGCGGGAGGCGGCGGCGATCTACCCGCTGGCGCGGTTCCTGGGGTTGCGCTTGGTGGCCGAGGCGGCGGTGCGCGACGGGTGGGGCGAGCCGGTGGCGTGGCTGCGCGGGGCGGAGGAGTACTTCCACGCCGGCGGGGCGACGGCGGTGGCCAGCGCGTGCCGGGGCCTGTTGCGGCAGGTGGGGGCGTCGGTGCCGCAGCGGCGGACCGGGGTCGAGCAGGTGCCGCGCGAGCTGCGGGCGCTGGGCGTGACCGTGCGGGAGTTCGAAGTGTTCCGGCTGTTGGCGGGGCGGTTGGGGAACAAGGCGATCGCGACCCGGTTGCACATCTCGCCGCGGACGGTGGAGAAGCACGTCGCCAGCCTGATCACCAAGACGTGCCAGCCGGACCGGGAGTCGCTGAGCACGCTGGCCGCCGACCTCTCACCCTCCGACCGGCCCTAGTGCGCGGGATCGCCGTTCGCTAGGACTGGTGGGCGTGAGGACCTTCCTGGCACTTGCGGTGGCAACGGCACTTCTCGCGGTCGGCGCTCCCGGCACGGCCGCCGCCTCCGGCGCGGCTGAGTCGTCTGCGGCGGAGACTTTCGTGGCGGAGTCGTCTGCGGCGGAATCGTCTGCGGCGTCCGACGTCACCCGCGGCCCGTGCGCGTACACGGCCACTCCGGACGACCCGGCGGCCCGCCCCGTGAAGCTGCCCCCGGACCCGCGCCGCACGCCGTCGCACGGCACGGCGTCGGTGGTCCTCGCCACGTCCCAGGGCCCCATCGGGCTGACCCTGACCCGGGCGGCGGCCCCGTGCACCGTCCAGAGCTTCCTGCACCTGGTGCGCAACAAGTTCTACGACGACACGACGTGCCACCGGCTCACGGCGTACCCGACGCTGAAGGTCCTGCAGTGCGGCGACCCGAGCGGCACCGGCGAGCGCGGTCCGGGGTACAAGTACAAGGACGAGCTGCCCACCAACCTCCAGCCGGCCCCCGGCGACCCGACCGGCCAGCGCCGGATCTACCCGAGGGGCACGCTGGCCATGGCCAACGCGGGACCGAACACCAACGGCAGCCAGTTCTTCCTGGTGACGTCGGACTCGGTGCTGCGGCCGAACTACACGGTCTTCGGCCGGATCGACGAGGCGGGGCTCGCGACGCTGGACCGGATCGCGGCGAAGGGCATCGCGCCGACCCCGGACAACCCGGCCCCGGTGGACGGGCGACCGGCCGAGCCGGTGGACATCAGCCGGGCCAAGCGCACCTGCTGAGACCGGAAACCGCTGGTAGGGTGGCTGTGGCGACCGGCCGGGGATGATCACCCGATCGTGCGACATACAGGATCCGCGACCAACCGGCTCCCCGCGCGTCCCGTAGAACAAGGAACGCGGGAACCACGGCACGGCGCGGGGCACGGGTCTGACCGCCGGGCGCGGGGCTCGTCGCCGCCGGGCGCCGAGTTCGTCGCCGCCGGGCGCGGGGCTCGTCGCCGCCGGGCGCGGGTTCACGAGGCCCGGGCGCGGGGTGCGTCGTGGCCGGGCGGGGGTTGGCGGGGCCCGGGCGCTGGGCTCAGGAGGCGGGCGCGGTGACCCGGATGTCGGCGTTCCAGTCCCGGAACGTGTGCTCGGTCTGTTGGAAGGTCTTGTCTTCCAGCGTCTTCAGGGTCTGCTCGACGCGCACCGGCAGGTCGCCCGGCCCCACCCACACCGTCGCGGTCGCCGTGAAGCCCGACTCGTAGGCCGCCATCAGCTGGGTCCGCCGCGTCGGGTCCGTCGTCTGGTCCGCCTGCACCCGCAGGTCCACCAGCAGCGTGTAGCGGCGGGTGGGGGTGCCGTCGATCGTCTCCTCGCCCGTCTGGACCAGCAGCGACCCGCGCAGCGAGCCGACCACCGACCGCGGGTCCACCTCGTCGGCCACCGCCTCGACCGGCGCGCCGGACTTGATCGGCGCGCGGTCCACCCGGCTCAGCCGCGTCCAGCCACCGCCACCGGACCGCGAGTAGCCCGCGTCCGCGAGCACCACGACGTCCACCGAGTCCTCGCGCAGCGACACCAGCCGGGCGTCCCGCGAGCGGACCAGGCCGCCCTCCTGGCGGATCCGCCGGCTCGACATGGTCTGCTCGGCCTCGAACCGCACCGAGTACTGCTCCGCCGACCGGTCGACCAGCGTCCTGACCAGCGTCCCCGCGTCGGGCGCGGGCGGGCCGAGGGTCGGTGTCGGCAGGGCTGTCCTGGTCGTGCAGCCCGCCGACAAGACCAGGCACAGCAGCAACGGGACCAGGGACCTGCGCATGACTCCCCCACGGAACGGTGAACGCCTCCCATCCTTGCGCACCCGCCCCCGGCCCCGCGCGGGAACCACCAAAGTCCACCGACGCCCCGGCTCCCCGGGCGGCTCGACTACCGTGGCGACCATGCCCCACGTGCTCTCGGTCAACACCGGCACCCGCATGGACTTCAACGCCGCCACGCTCGACCACACCGGCATCGCCAAGCGACCCGTCACCGGCCCGGTGCACGTCCACGCGCCGGAGTCCGGCAGCGGCGTCGAGGGCGACTTCGTCGCCGACACCAAGAACCACGGCGGCGAGCTGAAGGCCGTCTACGCCTACGCCCGCGAGGACCTCGACGTGTGGTCCGCCGAGCTGGGCCGCGACCTCGCGCCGGGCCTGTTCGGCGAGAACCTGACCACCGAGGGCGTGGACCTGACCGGCGCGGTCCTCGGCGAACGGTGGCGCGTGGGCACGGCGGTCCTGCAGGTCACCGGGCCGCGCATCCCGTGCTCGACGTTCGCGCGGATCATGGAGCGGGACGGCTGGGTGAAGGCGTTCACCGCGAAGGCGACGCCCGGCGCGTACTTCCGCGTCCTCGAACCGGGGCTGGTCGCCGCCGGGGACGAGGCGGTCCTGCTCGACCGCCCCGGCCACGACGTCACGATCGGGCTCACCTTCCGCGCCGTCACGCTGGAACCGGCCCTGTTGCCGCGCCTGCTCGACGCGGGCGACCACCTCCCGGAGAACCTGCGCGACCGCGTCGAGCGCCGCCTGACCGGCAAACCCGCCTGACCGACCGCACCCGACCGGCCGTGTCGGGTCAGGCCAGCGCGGAGAGCTTCTCGAACTCCTCGTCGGTCAGCTCGATCGTCCGCGCGGCGGTGTTCTCCTCCAGGTGCGCGATCGAGGAGGTGCCCGGGATCGGCAGCACGTTCGGCGCGCGCCGCAGCAGCCACGCCAGCGCGAGCTGCGCCGGGGTGGCGCCGTGCTCGCGCGCGGCCGTGTCCAGGACGCCGCCGGGTCGGGCGATCTCGCCGCTGGCCACCGGGAACCACGGGATGAACGCGATGCCGTGCTCGGTCGTGTAGTCGAGCACGGCCTCGTGCTGCCGGTTCGCCAGGTTGTAGAGGTTCTGGACGCTGACGATCGGCGCGACGGCCTGTGCCGCCTTGAGCTGCTCGACGTCCACTTCGGACAGTCCGATGTGCCGGATCTTGCCCTCCTCCTGGAGCTTGCGCAGCTCGCCGACCTGGTCCTCCAGCGGGTAGTCGGGGTCGATCCGGTGCAGCTGGAACAGGTCGATGCGCTCGACGCCCAGCCGGCGCAGGCTGGCCTCGGCGGACGCGCGCAGGTACTCGGGCTTGCCCAGGATCGGCCACTCACCCGGGCCGGTGCGCAGCAGACCCGCCTTGGTGGCCACGACCAGGCCGTCGGCGTACGGGTGCAGCGCCTCCTTGATCAACTCCTCGTTGACGTGCGGGCCGTACGAGTCGGCCGTGTCGATGAAGTCGATCCCGAGCTCGACGGCCCGGCGCAGCACCGCGATCGCGTTGTCGCGGTCGGCCGGGTACCCCCAGATGCCCTCGCCGGTCAGCCGCATGGCCCCGTAGCCCAGGCGGTTGACGGTCAGGTCCCCACCGAGCGAGAAAGTCTCGGACACCTCAGGTGCTCCTCTTGTCAGGTGACGTTCCCTCTCGCCAACCTGACGGAGTCGGGAGGTGTTCCCCGTTTCGCCGAGAGAGATGGTCGGAACAAATCGGCGCTTCGTCCATCCGGCGGACATCGCGAATATTCTTCATGTCCCTAGGCTCGTCGTCGAGACGATCGAGGAGCCACCACCATGAAGCGTCTGATAGCCGCAGTGACCCTGCTCCTGCCCGTGCTGTCCGGATCGGCTTTCGCCGGCACGGCCGTCGCCGAACCGGCTTCGACCGGGACCGCCACCGGCGGGACCGCTGTCGGTGTCCACAACGCCTACACCCAGCAGGCCGCCCCGTACCTGGTCGACGTGCTCGACAAGAAACCGGGCATGGTCGAGATCGACGTCTGGACCAACTTCCTCTTCAGCCGCGACTTCCAGGTCGGCCACGACCCGGGCAACACCAACAACTGCGCCCGCGCGACCACGTACGAGGAGTTGCGCACGGGTTCGCGCAACCAGAACCTGGCGGGCTGCCTGCGCAACATCCGCCTCTGGCACGACCGCAACCCGAACCACCCGCCGGTCGTGCTCAAGGTCGAGTTCAAGAACGGCTTCGACGACCGGGGCGGCTACGGCCCCGACGAGTTCGACCGCCTGGTGGCCGAGCACCTGGGCGCCGGATCCGTCTTCGGCCCGGCCCACCTGATCGGCACCCACCCGACCCTGGACGCCGCCGCCCGCGCCGGCGCGTGGCCGAGCCGTGCGGCGTTGACCGGGAAGTTCTTGATCCTGGTGGAGGTCGGGACGTTCGAGGCCCAGAACCCGTTCGACAACTACGACACGGACCTGGAGTACGCGGACCGCCTGATCGCCGCGCGGAACAGCGGCACCCTGTCGTCGGCGCTGGCGTTCCCCGCGATCAACGGGGCGTCGCAGTCGGATCCGCGGGTCGGTGATCGAGGTGGGGCGCGGGCACCGTGGTTCGTGGCGTTCGACGGCAGCGCGAGCGCTTACGCGAGCCACCCTGGGGACTCTTACCTGGGTGGCCACTACCTGGTGGTCATGACCGACGCCCACTCCGTGGCACCGGCCATCGACGCCCGCACCCCGTCCGTGGCCGACGCCCAGGCCCGCGTCCGCCTGCTCGCGGGCAAGGGGGCGACCATCGTGTCCAGCGACTGGCTGGACCCGGCGATCGTGGGCTACTCGGTCTGACCGCACCGCTCAGGCGAGTCCGACGGCCAGGCGGAGCGGGCACGGGCGAGCGGACCAGGCGCGGCGGACGGGTAGCGCCGGGCTCGGGCCAGCGCGGCGAAGTGCTCGTAGAATCGTCGGATTGTTGAGCAATCCGACGATCCTACGAGCACCAAGCGAGCGTGGCGGAGTGATGTGCCCTGAGCCGACAGGCTCGGGCGGCTGGGGTCAGCGGGTTTTTGCTACCAGGGTCAGGACGTCGTACTTGGCCACCGACTCGCCCTTCTGGTTCACCAGGTCGGCGTCCCAACGCACTTCGCCGTACTCCTGGTCCTCGCGCGGCGTGATCTGCTTCGCCGTCAGGGTCACCGTCAGCTCGTCCCCCGGGAACGTCGGCGTCAGGAACCGCAGGTTCTCCAACCCGTAGTTCGCCAACACCGGCCCCGGTTCCGGCGACACGAACAACCCCGCCGCGAACGACACCACCAGGTACCCGTGCGCCACGCGCCCCCCGAAGAACGGGTTCGCCGCCGCCGCTTCCTCATCCATGTGCGCGTAGAACGTGTCCCCGGTGAACGACGCGAAGTGCTCGATGTCCTCCAACGTCACCGTGCGCGGCCCGGCCACCACCGTGTCGCCGATCCGCAACTCCGCCAACGACTTCCGGAACGGGTGCTCACCCTCGGTGTTCCGCTCGGCACCGGCGACCCACCGCCCCGTCACCGCGGTCAGCACCCGCGGGCTGCCCTGGACGGCCGTCCGCTGCATGTGGTGCAGCACGCCACGAATGCCGCCCATCTCCTCACCGCCACCGGCCCGTCCCGGACCACCGTGCACCAGCGCCGGCAGCGGCGAGCCGTGGCCCGTGGACTCCTTCGCGTCGTCCCGGTCCAGCACCAGCAGCCGCCCGTGCCACGGCGCGACGCCCAGCACGACGTCGCGCGCGAAGTCCGCGTCGTACGTCACCACGGACCCGACCAGGCTGCCCGTCCCCCGCGCCGCCAGCTCGACGGCCTGCTCCACACCGTCGTAGGGCAGCAACGTGGACACCGGCCCGAACGCCTCCACCTCGTGCGGCTGCGCGCGGTCGGGGTCGGCCTTGAGCAGCACGGGCGACATGAACGCACCGCGTTCCGCGTCGGCGTCCACCACGTCGACCCGGTCCAGCGACCCGTACACGACGTCGCCGGCCTCCAGCAACGCCTTGAGCGACCGCCGCACCTCCTCCCGCTGCTCCAGTCCCGCCAGCGCGCCCATGCGCACGGACTCGTTCGCCGGGTTGCCGATCACGACCTTCGCCAGCCGCTCCCGGGCGGCCTCGGCGACGGCGTCCAGCAGGCCGGCGGGCACCAGGGCGCGGCGGATGGCCGTGCACTTCTGGCCCGCCTTCACGGTCATCTCGCTGACCAACTGCTTGACGAACAGGTCGAACTCCGGCGTCCCCGGCTCGGCGTCCGGACCGAGGATCGAGCAGTTCAGCGAGTCGGCCTCGGCGTTGAACCGCACGGACGACCGGACCACCGCCGGGTGCGTGCGCAGGTGTTGGGCCGTGGACGCGGAGCCGGTGAAGCCGACCAGGTCCTGCTCGGTGAGGTGGTCGAGCAGGTCGCCCGCGCTGCCGCAGACCAACTGCACCGAGCCCTCGGGCAGCAGGCCCGAGTCCAGCATCAGCGACACCAGCTTCTCGGTGATGTACGCGGTCTGCGAGGCGGGCTTGATCAGCGACGGGACGCCGGCGATGAACGCGGGCGCGAACTTCTCCAGCGGGCCCCACATGGGGAAGTTGAAGGCGTTGATCTGCACGGCGACGCCGCGCAGCGGGGTGGCGATGTGCTGGCCCAGGAACGTGCCGCCCCGGCTGAGCGGTTCGACGCCGCCGTCCACGTAGACCGACGCGTTGGGCAGCTCGCGCTTGGCCTTGCCGGCGTAGCCGAACAGCACACCGATGCCGCCGTCCACGTCGATCAGCGAGTCCGTCCTGGTCGCGCCGGACCGGGCGGACAGCGCGTACAGCTCGTCGCGGTGCTCGCGCAGGTGCGAGGCGAGGGCCTTGAGCAGGGCGGCGCGCTGGTGGAAGGTCAGCTCGCGCAGCGCGGGACCGCCGACCCGCCGGCCGTGGTCGAGGGCCGCCGCCATGTCGACGCCCGCCGACGATATGCGGGCGATCTCCTCGCCGGTCACCGCGTCGTGCAGCGGGACGCCCTCGACGGACGGCGTGTGCCACTGACCGGACACGTAGCTGCGGAGCATGGCCATCGGGTCTCGACCTCCTCGTCGGGTGCCGGTGGGTGTCCCGGCCTAGCGACAGTAAAGCGCCCGTACTTTCATCGTGACTTGATTAAAGGCGATGCAGTAACTTCGGGCCACGCCGCTGCACCGAAAGGCCGCCTTTTTCACGGAAGGGACCGGTGTCGATGAGGACACGAGTGCTGGTCAGCGCGGTCGCGTTGGCCCTGGGAGGGCTCGCCGCGCCCGCGGCGCACGCCGCGCCCGCCGCGGGGCCCGCGCCGCTGGCCGTCACGTTCGCCGACGAGTTCAACGGCCCGGCGGGCACGCGCGTCGACGGCGCCAAGTGGAACACCGAGGTCGGCGACAACGGCGGGAACAACCGGGAGCACCAGTACTACACGACCTCGGCGTCCAACGCGGCGCTCGACGGCGCGGGCAACCTGGTGATCACCGCCCGCAAGGAGAACCCGGGCAACTACAACTGCTGGTACGGCCGCTGCCAGTACACCTCCGCGCGGATCAACACCTCCGGCAAGTTCACCACCACCTACGGCCGGGTCGAGGCGCGCATGAAGATGCCGCGCGGCAAGGGCATCTGGCCCGCGTTCTGGATGCTCGGCCAGGACATCGGCAGCGTCGGCTGGCCCAACAGCGGCGAGATCGACATCATGGAGTTCCTGGGGCACCAGCAGAACACGGTGTACGGGACGATCCACGGCCCCGGTTATTCCGGTGCCGGCGGCATCGGCATGGCCTACAACGGCCCGAACTTCGCCGACGGCTTCCACACCTTCGCCGTCGACTGGACGCCGCAGGGCATCGCGTGGTCCGTGGACGGCCACGTGTACCAGCGGCGGACGCCCGCCGACCTGGGCGGGCGGCAGTGGGTGTTCAACAAGCCGTTCTTCATCATCCTCAACCTCGCCGTCGGCGGCGAGTGGCCCGGCTACCCCGACGCGTCCACGGTGTTCCCGCAGCAGTTCGTGATCGACTACGTGCGAGTGTCCACTCCGGACAGTGGCACGAGCGGCCGGATCACGGGCGTGGGCGGGAAGTGCGTGGACGTGGCGGGCGCGAACACCGCGAACGGCACGCCGGTCCAGCTGTGGGACTGCAACGGGACGGCGGCGCAGCAGTGGACGCGTCCCGGTGACGGCACGATCCGCGCCCTGGGCAAGTGCCTGGACGCGGCGGCGGCCGGCACGGCGGACGGCACGCTCGTGCAGTTGTGGGACTGCAACGGGACCGGGGCGCAGCAGTGGGCGGTCAGCGGGGCGAACGACATCGTGAACATCCCGGCGAACAAGTGCCTGGACGCGCAGAACGCCTCGTCCGCCAACGGGACCAGGTTGCAGCTGTGGACGTGCACCGGCGGCGCCAACCAGAAGTGGACCGTTGCGGCATGATCGGTGGATGGACGAACTGATCCGCGCCGAGGCCGCGACCGCCGAACGGGACCGGGTGGTGACCCCGCCGGTGGTGGCGGCCCTGGTCGAGGCGGGTGCGACGCGCATGCTCGCGCCCGCCTCGCTCGGCGGCGGGGAGATGGACCTGCCGTCGTGGCTGGTGGCGGTGGAGGGCCTGGCGCGGGCCGACGGGTCCACCGGGTGGACGGCGATGACGACCAGCGCGACGTCGGCGCTGGCCTGGTACCTGCCGGCGGACGGCGCCGCGGAGGTGTTCGGGTCGCCCACGTCGGTGGTCGCCGGGACGGCCGCGCCGGTGGGGCGCGCGGTGGCGGCGGACGGCGGCTACCGGGTCACCGGCCGGTGGGGGTGGGGCAGCGCGGTGCCGCTGTGCACCTGGGTGGCCGGCGGCGCGGTGACGCCGGACGGTCCGCGGTTCGTGCTGTTCCCCCGGTCGGCGGTGACCGTGCACGACACCTGGGACGCGGCCGGGTTGCGGGCCACCGCGTCGCACGAGTGGGAGGTGTCCGGGGAGTTCGTGCCGCTGCGGCGGTCCGTGTGGCCGGCCGCCGCCGAGGTGGACGCGCCGCTGGCGCGGTTCCCGTTCATCGCGTTCCTGGCGTTGGGGGTGGCGGCGGTCGGGTTGGGCATCGCGGCGCGGGCGGTCGAGGAGGCGGCGGCGTTGGCGGTGGTCAAGACCCCGCAGTACACCTCGACGGTGCCGGCCGCGCAGGCGTCGGCGCAGATCGACCTGGCGACGGCGGAGGCGCGGTTGTCCGCGGCGCGGGCGTTCCTGCACGCGGAGACGGCCGCGCGGTGGGCCGACGCGGTGGCGGGCGTGCCGGTGGGGGTGGGTGACCGGGCGCGGCTGCGGTTGGCCTGTTCGCACGCGGCGGCGGAGGCGGCTTCGGTGACGCGGTTGGCGTTCGACCTGGGTGGCGGCAGCGCGGTGTTCGCGGACTCGCCGTTGCAGCGGTGCCTGCGGGACGCGCACGTGGCGGCGCAGCACGGGCTGGTGTCGCGGCGGTTGTTCGAGACCTACGGGGCGGTGCGGTTGGGGGTGGCGGTGGACACGAGCCGGTTGTGAAATCGCGCGGCCGGCGGGGGTGTTGTCCTTGGTGTGAAGCTCTCGGTGCTGGACAGGTCGCGGACGCGGACGGGTGTGGGGCACGCCGAGGCGTTGCGGGAGACGGTCGCGTTCGCGCGGGCGGTGGAGGCGTTGGGGTACCACCGGTTCTGGGTGTCCGAGCACCACGGGGTGCCGGGGGTGGCCGGGTCGGCGCCGACGGTGCTGGCGGCGGCGGTCGCTGCGGCGACGTCCCGGATCCGGGTGGGGACCGGCGGGGTGATGTTGCCCAACCACCGGCCGTTGGTGGTGGCCGAGCAGTTCGGGGTGCTGGATTCGCTGTTCCCGGGGCGGATCGACATGGGGTTGGGGCGGTCGGTGGGGTTCACCGAGCCGGTGCGGCGGGCGTTGGGGCCGGTGGACGCCGACGGGTTCGAGGAGCAGGTGGGTGAGCTGCTGTCGTACTTCGCCGACACGGCGGGGGTGCGGGCTTATCCGGCGCCGGGGCGTGCGGTGCCCGCGTTCGTGCTGGCGACCGGGGCGGGGGCGGGGGTGGCGGCCCGGTCGGGGTTGCCGTTGGTGATCGGGGGGTTCCGCGGGGAGGAGGCGATGGTGTCGGCGATCGCCGATTACCGGTCCTCTTTCCGGCCTTCGGCTTGGGCTGCCGAGCCGTACGTGGTGGTGTCGTTGGCCGTCGCGGTGGCTCCGACGACGGAGGACGCCTGGCGGTTGCTGGTTCCGGAGGCCTGGTCGATGGCGTACTCGCGGACCCGCGGGGAGTTCCCGGCGTTGCGGGCGCCCGAGGACATCCTGTCGTTGGCGATGCGCCCGCGGGAACGCCGGTACTTCGAGGAGGCCCTGCGGGGCCACGTCTTCGGCACGCCCACGGAGGTCGCGAAGGCGTTGGACGGGCTGCGGGCGCGGACGGGGGCGGACGAGGTCCTGGTGACCACGAGCACGTACGACCGCGCCGCCTTGCTCGACTCCTACCGCCTCCTGGCCGACCTGCCGACGGTCGGAGGCTGACGCGGGCGACGAGCGGCGATGCGGATCGATGGTGATCGGCAGGGTCGCCGCCGGGTCGGTCAGCAGGGTGCGGTCCGGCGTCAACGCCAGCTCTGCCGCACCGAC
>NZ_JBEZBW010000054.1:0-54745 GCF_040647305.1 Saccharothrix sp. NPDC042600
GCCTCGGCGGCCGGCTCGGAGTCGCGCACCAGCGTGGCCCCGACGTCGATGCGCAGGGCGCCGCCCGGCCCGATCTCGGCGGAGCGGATCATGATGGCGGAGTCGAGCGCGGGCGCCCCGGCGCGGTCACGCCCGACCAGGGCGAGCGCGCCGCCGTAGTAGCCGCGGCCGTCGGCCTCGTGCCGCGCGACCACCCGGCACGCGTTCTCCAGCGGGCTGCCGACCACCGTGGGCGCGAACATGGTGCCGCGCAGGACGTCGCGCACGTCCGCGGCGCCGCGGCCTTCGAGGTCGTACTCGGTGTGCGCGAGCCGGGACATCTCGCGCAGGCGGGGACCGCGCACCCGCACGCCGTCGGCGCAGACGCCGGCCAGCATCTTCAACTCCTCGTCCACCACCATGTGCAGCTCGTCGATCTCCTTGTCGTCGGCCAGGAACCGCAGCACGCCGGACAGTTCGGGCCCGGAGTCCGGGTAGCGGTGGGTGCCGCTGATCGGGTTCATGCGGACGACGTCCCCGGCCACCTCGACGTGCTGTTCCGGGGACGCGCCCACGAAGGCCTGTTCGCCGGTCCACACGGCGAAGGTCCAGTGGGCGTTGCTCTCCGCGGCCAGCAGCCGGCGGAACACGGTCAGCGCCACCGCGGGCGGGTCGGGGGCCACCGTGCCGGTGAACGTCCGCCGGATCACGAAGTTCGAGCCCGCTCCGGTCCGGATGTCGTCCTCGACCACCCGGCGCACCACCCGCTCGTACTCGCCGTCGCCGACGTCGAACCGGCCGTCGGCGACGGTCACCCCGCGGTCGGGCAGCAGCTCCAGCGCCTGCGCGACGGTGAGCGCGGCGCGGTCGGTCACGGCGAGCGCGAGCAGCGGCGCGCCGTCGTCGTGGCAGGCGTACCCGCGTTCGGCGATCTGGCGGAACGGGATGAGCGCCAGCACCTCGGCGGGCGGGTCGCCCGGGTCGCCCGGCAACGCCAGGTCGTCGAGGGTCGCGGGCCGGGAGACCGGCCCGGACAGCACCTCGACCACCCCGGCCGAGCACGCCCTGCGCAGCAGCGCGAACGGCGGCGGGTCCGGTGCGGTCAGCCTGGCCACCACGTCCCGCGGATCGCCGCGGTCGATCGTCAACATCGCCTCGTCCTACCCTTCGCGCCTTGTCACTCGACGGGCCCGGCGGGCCGGGCGGGGTGAGCGCCGCGCCCGGCGTCTCCAGGTCGGCGGCGAAGTCGTGCCACGCCTGCGCGTGGTAACCGGGCGAGCAGGGGCCTGCGACAACGGATACGGTGAATTCGAACGAAGACCCGAACCATGTCGCACTCATGCCTGGACAGCCATCAGGCCAGTCAAAACACTTTCTGCGGAAAAGTCGGCGTTCCCGCCCCGACCCTGTGGGCAATTCCATCGAATAACGCAGGAGCCGGCCACACCAGGGTCGAGCGGCGAATTTCGTGCAAGCGCACAACCGGTGCCCGCGGTGGCGGACCGTGTCCGAACGGGGTTGGACAACGCGCCTCTCAGCGTCCACCTTGCGGCTCAATGCGCCTCAAGCGCCCGACCGGCCCCTTCGGTTCCTCGCGGTGAAATTGTGGACTTCTCCGAAATCCAGCCCGTCCTCCTCCATCGGACGCCCGGGCCGGCGTATTCCTGTCGGTGACCGCGTGCCGACCGAGAAGGCGCGACGGAACCACACCCCTCGAACGAGGAGGACCTGTCATGCAGCCGTTGCTCGACCGCCTGTCGACCGTGCTCGTGGAGAAGTTCGGCGTCCCGCGGGCCGAGATCCACCCCGCGGCCACCCTGGTCGAACTCGACCTCGACTCGCTGGCCCTGGTCGAACTCGGGGTGGTGGCCGAGAAGGAGTTCGGCGTGCGGTTCGCCGACGACGAGATCGTGCCCGACCACACCCTCGACGAGGTGGTGCGGCTCATCGTCGACAAGGGCGCGGACGCGTGACGCTGCGGTTCGACGCCGCCGTCACCGGGATCGGGATGATCAGCGCGGCCGGGGTGGGCGTCGAAGCCGGCTGGCGGCGCATCCTCGGCGGCGAGCCGACCGCCGCCCGCGACCCCGCCCTGGCCGGGATGCCGGTGGAGATCACCTGCCGCGCCACGGGGTTCGACGGGGCCGCGGCCCTGGGCGGGCGCGTCGCCTGGCGGATGGACCGCAGCGCCCACCTCGCGGTCGCCGCGACCCGCGAGGCGGTCGCCGACGCCGGGCTCCGGTCCGACGACTGGGACGCCGCCCGGGTGGCGGTGGTGATGGGGACCGCGCTGGGCGGGGTGGACGTCTTCGAGCAGGAGCACCGCAAGCTCCTCGACGCGGACGCCCGCGCGGTGTCGCCGCTGCTCGTGCCGATGATGGGCCTGGGGATGATCGCGGGCAACGTCGCCCTCGACCGCGGCTCGACCGGACCGGCCCTGACCGCCACCACGGCGTGCGCGTCCGGCACGACGGCCATCGGCCTGGGCCGGGAGCTGCTGCGCGCCGGGGCGTGCGACGTGGCGATCGTCGGCGGCGCGGAGTCGGCCCTCTCGCGCACGATCATGGCCGGGTTCAGCCGCATGGGCGCGCTGTCGGGCCGCAACCACGACCCGGCCGCGGCGTCCCGGCCGTTCGACGCCGGTCGGGACGGGTTCGTCGCGGGCGAGGGCGCCGGCGTGCTGGTCCTGGAACGCGTCGAGGACGCCCGCGCCCGCGGGGCCCGCGTCCGCGCGCGGTTGAGCGGCTTCGCGTCCTCCGCGGATGCCCACCACATCACCGCGCCGCGACCGGACGGAGGTTCGGTCGACCAGGCCCTGTGCGAGGCGCTGGCCGACGCGGGCCTGCTGCCCGACGAGATCGACCACGTCAACGCCCACGGCACCTCGACGCCGTTGAACGACGCTTTGGAGGCCCGCGTGGTGCGCCGAGTCCTGGGCGACCGACCGGTGGTGACGTCGGTGAAAGGCGTCACCGGGCACGCGCTCGGCGCGTCCGGCGGGATCGAGGCGGTGTGCACCGTGCTGTCCCTCCAGGACGGCGTGGTGCCGCCGACCGCGAACCTCGACCGGCTCGACGACGCGGTGGAGCTGGACGTGGTGTCCCGGCGGCGGCGCGAGGTCCGGCTGCGCAGCGCGGTGTCCAACTCGTTCGGCTTCGGCGGGCTCAACGCGATCCTGGTGTTCACGGCGGCATGAGCGGCGCACGGGTGGCACCCGGGGACCTGGCGGCGTTGACCGGCAGCCGGCTCGGCGCCAGCTCCTGGCACGAGGTCGGCCAGGACCGCATCGACCTGTTCGCCCGCACCACCGGGGACCACCAGTGGATCCACCGGGCCGGCGAGCGGGCGGACGCCGGACCGTTCGGCGGGCCCATCGCGCACGGCTACCTCCTGGTCGCCCTGCTCGCGCCGTGCCTGGCGGAAGTGCTCCCGGTGGACGGTGTGCGGATGGTGGTCAACAAGGGCCTCGACCGCCTGCGCTTCCACCGCCCCGTGCGCGCCGGCGCCGACGTGCGCGTGGCGGCGGACCTCGTGTCGGCCACGACCCGGCCCCGCGGGTTCACCGAGGTGGTGCTCCGCCTCACGATGGAGACGCGCGAGCAGGTGACCGTCCTGACCGCCGACGCCCGAGTCCTGCTCCAGTCCGCGTGACCGGGCGCACCACCCGGTGAACCGGTCGGCGGGACGCAGTCGGGGTTCACCCGACGTGACCGTGTCGGAGGCGGATCCCGCCTGTCCGGGTGAGAGCGGGTGTGGCCTGGAGTCCCATGTCCGGCATGCGACCACTGTGCGGAACCACCGTGGTCCGGCGGATCTGCCCGCCGGCGGCGACCACCCCCGCCACTCGACGGGGTGGTCCTCCCGCCGCGCCGGGGACCGGGTGCCCGCCCGGTCCTACAGTGCGGTCATGACGTCCGGTGGGGACAGGCCGTGATCAGGGTCGTCATCGTCGACGACGAGCGGTTGGTGCGGTCGGGGCTGCGGATGATCCTCGGTGCGGCCCCGGACATCGACGTGGTGGCGGACTGCGGCGGCGGGCAGGCCGTGGAGACCGTCCTGGCGCACCGGCCCGACGTCGTCATGCTGGACCTCCGGATGCCCGACGTGGACGGCCTCACCGTGCTGAACCGGCTGCGCGCCGCCCTGGGGGACGCGCCGATGCCCGTGGTCACCATGCTGACGACGTTCGACACCGAGGAACACCTCACCGCCGCCCTGTGCGCGGGCGCCGCCGGCTACCTGCTCAAGGACACCCACCCCGAGCAGTTGGCGCAGGCGGTCCGGACGCTGGCGGCGGGCGGCAGCACGCTGGACCCCGGTGTGGCGCGCACCGTCATCGACGGCTTCGTCGCGAGCGCGGACGCCGCCCTCGCGGCGCGGCGCGCGGTGGCGACGTTGACCGCGCGGGAACGGGAGGTGTTGGCGCTGCTGGGCGGCGGCCTGTCGAACACGGCCATCGCCGCACGCCTGCACCTGGCCCCCGGCACGGTCAAGGACCACGTCAGCGCGCTGCTGGCGAAGCTGGGCGGGGTCAACCGGGTGCAGGCGGCCGTGGTGGCCGAACGCGCCCGGCTCACCGCACCGGACCGCACGTGAACCGCCCCCGGTGGCTGCGCGCGGACCACCCGGTGGGCGTCGTCGGCCCGGTCGTGGTCGCCGCCGCCGCGCTCTTCCTGGACGACTGGCCCGACGCCGTGCAACTGCCCGCGTCCCTGGCCGGGGTGGCGGCGCTGCCCGCCCGGCGGCGGTTCCCGATCGCGGTCCTGCTGGTGAACCTCGTCGGCCTGGCCACCGGCCCGGCGTGGGTGGCGGGCGTGATCGCCCTGTACTCGGTGGCCACCCGGCACCGCGGCCCGTGGCTGCTGGGCGGGTGCGTGGTGGCGTTCGCGATCACCTACTGGTTGCCGTACCCCATCACGCGCGCCCAGATGGCGATCGACCTCGCCGACCACTACATGGTGTTGCGCGCGTTCGCGTTCGGCGTCGCCGCCGTGGCGATCGGTCGGCTGGTGACGGTCGGCGACGAGTTGCGCGACCGGTTGGCCGAGCTGACCCGCAGCCGCGCCCGCGAGGACGCGCTGCTGGCCGAGCGGGTGCTCGCGACCGAGCGGGCGCGGCTGGCCCGGGAGATGCACGACGTCGTGGCACACCAGGTCAGCCTGATCAGCCTGCAGGCCGGCGCGCTGCAGGTCGCGGACGTGGACCCGAGGGAGGCCGGCGGCGCGATCCGCGACCTGGCGGTGCGCACCCTCGTGGAGCTGCGGCACATGGTGGGCGTGCTGCGCGCGGCGGGCGGGCACGCGGCGGAGCTGACCCCGCAGCCGACGCTGGCCGACGTGCCCCGACTGGTCGACGGGTGCGACGCGGACCTCGACCTGGACGGGGCGGAGTGCTCCGAACCCGTGGAACGGGCGGCGTTCCGGGTCGTCCAGGAGTCGCTCACCAACGCCCGCAAGCACGCGCCGGGCGCGCGGCCACGCGTGCGGGTGCGGGTCGTCGGCGACCGCCTCCGGGTGGAGGTCCGCAACGGACCGCCCGATCACCAGGTGGCGCCGCTGAACCTGCCGGGCGGCGGGCACGGCCTGGTCGGCCTGCAGGAACGCGTGCACCTGCTCGGCGGGGACTTCCACGCCGGCCCCACCGCCGACGGCGGCTACCTGGTCACCGCGAGCCTGCCCAAGACGGGGTGACCCGCTCCGGTCACCCCGCGAGGCGGGTCAGACCGTCTGGTAGGCCGCGGTCCAGAAGTCGCGGTGCAGGCGGGGGGTGTCGGCGGAGTCCAGGGCCGTCTGGGTGAGCAGGAGGCCGACCAGGTCCTCCGCCGGGTCGGCGTAGCCGGTGGTGCCCAGGCCGCCGTCCCAGCCGAACTGGCCCGGGGAGGCCAGGTCGCGGCGGTGGGTGCGCACCGCCAGGCCGAAGCCGTAGCCGCCGTGGTGGCCGAAGTGGTCGCCGAACCGGTCCTTCTCCGCCTTCTGGGCCGGGGTCAGGTGGTCCATGGTCATCAGCGCCACCGAGGCGCGGGACAGGACCCGGGTCCCGTTGTGGACGCCCTTGTTCAGCAGCATCCTGAAGAACGCGTGGTAGTCGTCGGCGGTGGACACCAGGCCGTCGCCGCCGGCTTCGAAGGCCGGCGGGCGGCTGTGCTTGCCGCCCTCGGCGCGGTCCCACACGGTCAGCGCGCCGGTGGTCGGGTCGTGGGCGTAGCTCGTGGCCAGGCGGTGGATCCGGTCGGCCGGCACGTGGAAGCCCGTGTCGGCCATGCCGAGCGGTTCGAACAGCCGTTCCCGCAGGAACGCCCCGAACGGCCGGCCCGCCGCCCGCGCCACCAGCACGCCCAGCACGTCCGACCCGACGTGGTACTGCCACCGCTCCCCCGGCTGGTGCGCCAGCGGCAGCGTGCCCAACCGGCGCAGCCACTCGTCCGGTCCGACGGTGGGCCAGGCCGCGGTTCCGTCGCCGACGACGCCCAGCTCCGCCATCGCCGCCTGGAGCGGGCCGGGCGTGAACACCAGGCCGAAGCCGGGGGTGAGCGTCAACAGGTCCCGCACGGTGATCGGGCGGACGGCGGGCACGGTGTCGTCGAGGGGCGCGTCGACGCGGGTCACCACCCGCCGGTCCGCCAGTTCCGGCAGCCACGTCTCGACCGGGTCGTCCAGGCGCAGGCGGCACTCCTCCACCAGCACCATCGCCGCGGCGGCCGTGACCGGTTTCGTCAGCGACGCCATGCGGAACAGCGTGTCGCGGCGCATGGGCGCGCCGCCGCCCTCGTGCGGCGAGCCGAGCGCTTCCACGTGCACGTCGTCGCCGCGGCCGACCAGCGCGACCAACCCGGGCACCGTGCCGACCTCGACGTGCCGGCTGAGCACGTCCCGCAGCCGCCCCAGCCCGGACAGGCCCGCGCCGCCGGTCATGCTCCGGTTCCCGGCCCGGTCCCAGCTCACGGTCTGATCCATGTCTCCCGCCACCCGTCCTGTGATTTGATCATCGACGCGATCAAGCATCGGCACCGGCCGGCGGGGGAACAACGGCGATTCCCGCTCGATCGCGATAACCGACGCTTATCGATCGCGGGGGAACGGTTGGAGCTGCGGGACATCGAGATCTTCCTGACGCTCGCGGAGGAGCTGCACTTCGGCCGCACCGCCGCGCGCCTGCACCTGTCGCAGGCCCGGGTGAGCCAGGCGATCAAGAAGCAGGAGCGCGGCGTCGGCGCGCCGCTGTTCGAGCGCACGAGCCGCTCGGTGCGGCTGACGGCGGTGGGCGAGCAGTTGCGGGCCGACCTGCTGCCCGCGTTCCGCACGCTGCGCGAGGGCATGGCGCGGGCGCGGCTGGCGGCCGAGGGCAAGACCGG
Organism: Saccharothrix sp. NPDC042600; assembly: GCF_040647305.1. Taxonomy (NCBI): domain Bacteria; kingdom Bacillati; phylum Actinomycetota; class Actinomycetes; order Pseudonocardiales; family Pseudonocardiaceae; genus Saccharothrix; species Saccharothrix sp. NPDC042600. The sequence continues at coordinate 7,331 of NZ_JBEZBW010000054.1, forward strand.
GGTGCTGCGGGTGGGGATGCTGCCGGGCAACGCGCACGACCTGCGGCCGTTCTGGGCGGCGTTCCGCGCCCGGCACCCGAAGTGGGGCCTGCACATCCGGCACAACCCGTTCGCCAACGCGTTCGGCCCGATCCGCAACGGCGACATCGACGTGCTGGTGGCGTGGCTGCCGCTGGAGGAACCCGACCTGACCGTGGGTCCCACGATCTACACCGAGCACAGCGTCCTGCTCGTCCCCCTCGACCACTCCCTGGCCGAACGGGACTCGGTGTCGCTGGAAGTCCTCGCCGACCACGGCATCCTGCAAGGACCGCCCGGCCCCGACTACTGGGGCGACGCCTTCACCCCGTTCCAGGCCCCCAGCGGGCGGCCGATCCGCCGCCACGCGCCCGACATCGCGAACCTCGACGACATCTTCACCCACGTCAGCAACGGCGAGGGCGTCCACAACCTCGGCGCGCACGTCGCCCGCTACAGCGCCCGGCCGGACATCGTGTACCTGCCGATCCACGACTGGCCCGGCCTGCGCTGGGCGCTGGCGTGGCGCACGGACGCCGAGACCGACATGGTCCGTGGCCTCGCGGCGGTGGTCCGCGACCTCGGCGCCCCGCACCTGTCCTGAGCCGACGCCGCGGTCGGGCGGGCGTTCGTCAGCGGTCCGTTGCCGTAGTGCCCCGGCGGACCAGGTCGCTGGCGGCAGGCGCCCAGGTCGGGTGGTGGAACGTGAAACCGGCGTCGAGCAGGCGGGTCGGCACCACGCGGCGGCTCTTGAGCAGGAGTTCGGTGTCCGAGCGGATCGCCCACGCGCCGAGTTCGGCCATCCACCTCGTCGCCGGCAGCCCGAACGGCATCCCGCACGCGGCCCGCAGTTCGCGCATGAAGTCCTTCTGCGGCAACGGGTTCGGGGCGGCCAGGTTGACCGGCCCGGTCAGTTCCCCGTCGAGCAGGAACTCGACGGCCCGCACGAAGTCCTCTTCGTGCAGCCAGGACACGTACTGCGCGCCGCCGGCCACCGGCCCGCCCAGCCCCAGCCGCGCCATGTTCCGCAGCACGGTGAACGCGCCGCCCGGTTCGGTGCTCATCACGATGGCCGTGCGCAGCGCCACTTTGCGGGTTCGCGGCGTCTCGGCGCGTTCTTGCGCGGTCTCCCACTCGCGGGCGATGCGGACGCTGTAGGCCCAGTAGTCGGGCAGGTCCGGTTCGTCGCCTCCGATCCGACCGGTGATCTCGTCGTTCGGCGCGTCGAACCGGTGGGCGTAGATGGTCGCGGTGCTCATCTGGAGCCAGACCCGGGGCGGCCGACCCACGGCCGCGATCGCCTCACCGACGACGGTCGCCGAGTCGACCCGGGAGGCCATCATCTCCCGCAGGTTCTCCGGCGTGTACCGACAACTGACGCTGCGCCCGGCGAGGTTGATCACGGCGTCCGCCCCGTCGACCTCCCGAACCCACTCCCCCAACGTCCGCCCGTCCCACCGCACACCACCGCCCCGCCCGAGCACGACGACGTCGTGCCCGGCCCGTGACAACGCCCGCGTCAGGAAGCGCCCGACGTGCCCCGACCCACCCGGTATGACGATCTTCACGCGACCCCCTTTTGAACGTGTTCAAAATCAGCGTACACCCGCGCTCCACTACGGTTGGGCGAACCGGGCCAGGGAAGAGGGGCGGAATGCGCGACATCCCCGAGTTGAGCCTGCGCGGCGCGTTGCACCTGCTCGGCCGGCACGACCGGCCCGTGCTGGAACGGCTGAACACCGCGCTGGGCGGCGCGATCATGGCCGGCGGCGTGGTGGCCCTGACCGGTCCCGGGACCGTGCCGCTGGTGGGACTCGCCGCCCTGTGGGGATGGGTGGACCAGAAGAACGAGGCGTTGGCGCTGGTCCGCAAGCTGGTCGACGGGGTCGGCGAGCGCCGGGCCGCCGCACGCGGCTACGACCGCACCCGGCTCCTCACCGCCGCCCACACCGTGCTCGTCGCCAGTTCCGCGGTCGAGGCGTTCCGCGACGCGGCCGGGCCGAAAGCCCTGAAGGCGCTGGAGATCACCGACCGGGAGCTGTCCGCCGTCCTCGCCGACACCGCCGAGCCCGGCCGCCGCACCCCCGACTCGTTCTACGACCTGCCCGTGCCGATGCCGTCGTCCGGGCGCGGGTACGCGGAGAACCTCGCCGACGTGCTGGCCTGGCAGCAACGGTTCAGCGAGGGGTTGCTGGGGTTCTGCGCCGGACTCGCGGCCGGGCACCTGGTCCGGCACGTCGACGCCGACGCGGTGGCCGCGAAGGCGTTGCAGCGCTACGGGTACCACTACCAGCGGCTCGCCGCGCAGGTCCCCGAGTTCGTCGTGTGGAGCATGCTCAACGAGCACTCGGCCACCCGCGCCCACCTCGCGGCGGCGCACGACGAGCTGAAGGCGGCCCTGGATGACCAGGTCCACGCCATGTCCAGGCTGGAGTCGCTGCTGACCGCACTGGGCGACGGGCAGCGGGACCACCTGTCGGCACTGCACCGCGCGACGCGGGCCGGACTGGAGGAGCCGGTGCTCCCGCTGGACGCGTCCACCGCGCACCAGTTCCCGCACGTCCGCTTCCCGCTGGTCCGCGAGGTGTTCATCCAGCCCCACTACCGGTGCGAACGCGTGAACACACGATCACGGCCGGCCGACGAGCAGTGGTGGCAGCCGCTGCCCCGGCACCGCGACCTCGACGTCCGCCTGACCGCCCACCTGGTCTCGGCCGAGGCGACCCGCCTGCCGCTGCTCGTGCTGGGTCACCCGGGCGCGGGCAAGAGCCTGCTGATGAAGGTGCTGGCCGGCCGCCTTCCCGCGGACCGGTACACGACCGTCTACGTGCCGCTGCGGCACGTCTCCAGCGCGGCGGCGGTCTACCGGCAGATCGAGGAGGCGCTGGCCCGGGAGACCAACGGGCGGGTGGACTGGGCGGCGCTGGCCGACCAGAGCCCGACCACCACGAGGGTCGTCCTGCTGGACGGGCTGGACGAGATGCTGCAGGCCGCCGGGCGCGACCGCGCGGACTACCTGCACGACGTGGCCGAGTTCCAGCGGCGGGAGGCGGCGCAGGAGCGGCCGGTCGTCGTGGTCGTGACCTCGCGGACCCTGGTGGCGGACCGGGTGGACGTGCCGTTGGGCGCGACGGTGGTCAAGCTGGAGGGGTTCGACCGCGACCAGGCCGAGCAGTGGCGCCAGGTGTGGAACGCGGTCAACCGCGACGGCGTGGACGCCGGGACCGTCCGCGAACTGAGCCGCGACGCCGTCGCCGGGCAGCCCGAACTCGCCGGGCAGCCGCTGCTGTTGTTGCTGCTGGCGCTGTACTCGGCCGACCCGTCGCTCCCGGCCGTCGAGTCCGGCCTGTCGCGCACCGCGCTCTACCGGACGCTGCTGGACAACTTCACCGTGCGGGAGGCGACGAAGCTGCCGGACGGCACGCCGCCGCGCGACCAGCTCCAGCGCCTGTCGGTCGCCGCCCTGGGGATGTTCAACCGGGGCCGCCAGCACATCACCGACCGCGAGCTGGCCGCCGACCTGGCGGTGCTGACGACGGCCGAGCTCGACACCGACCAGCGGCTGGTGGCCCAGTTCTTCTTCGTGCACACCTCGGCGACGGACCTGGGCACCGACCGGGCGCGCCGCAGCTACGAGTTCCTGCACGCCACCTTCGGCGAGTACCTGGTCGCCCGCGAGATCGTGGACACCCTCGTGGACACCGCGGACAGCACGGTCGGGCGGCGCGGCGCCCGCGAGCCGGACGACGACCGGCTGTACGCGCTGCTGTCCCACGACTGCCTGGCCGTCCGCGGCCCGATCCCGGACTTCCTCGGCGACCTCTTCGCGGAACAACCGCCCGAGGACCGCACCCGGATCCAGCACGCCGTGACGGCCGCGCTGGCCGGGGCGCGCCGGCGGCGGGGCTCGGCGCGGTACCGCGACTACCGCCCCACCGCCACCGACCACGTACGGGAGATCGCGGCCTACACGGCGAACCTGGCGCTGCTCGGCATCCTCGTCGAGCCGGGGCGCACGGTCGGGATCGAGGACCTGTTCGGCGGTGCGGAAACCTGGCGGTCCACCCTCGACCTGTGGCGGGCGGGCCTGAGCACCGACAGCCGGTACGCCCTGCTGGCCGCGCTCGACCGCACGGCCGACACCCTGCGCCCCTCCGCCGAGCGCACCCGGTCGACCGGTCTGGACGCGGAACTGCGGCACGCGGAACTGGCCGGCGAACGGGAGCTCGCGCTCACGCTGGAGATGGGCCGGACCATCCGCACGACGGCGCAAGAGATGGAGTGGGGGCGGTCGCTCACGCCGCACGAGGAGCGGATCGCGGCGCAGGAGGAGTTCCTGCGCTGGGCGATCGCGGTGCTGGTGTTCGGCCGTGAGCCGGGCGAACGGATGCACGAGGAGCGCCTGGCGGAACTGTTCGGCATCATCCGCGACGACGGAGACGTGCTGCCGATCGTCGCCATGATCCTCAAACAGCGCGCCACGCACCTCCCCTACGAGATCGTACGAGGGCTCGTCGCCCACTTCTTCGACTGCGAGAGCAAGGACGTCTACGCCTTCGTCGCCGCCGCAGGCGCCCACCCGGGCCTGCTGACGGAGTTCCCGGAACTCATGGATGCCGATCGCTACGCGGGCATGCAGGGCGCGGCGCTGATGATGGAGGGCACCGCCGTGGCGCTCAACCTGGCCCACGTGCGATTTCGGCACCTGCTCGATCAAGTGGTACGAGAGGCGGGCGACACCCCGAACAGCGTGGCCGCCGCGGCTTTGCTCGACGCCTTCCAGTGGCGGATCGACTCCTGACTACGAAGCCGGGTGCACCAGCAACGGGACGAGTTGTTCGGCTTCGGTCAGGGAACCGTGGTGGCCGGGCAGTGCGCTCAGCAAGGGTTCCGCCGCCGAACGGACCACCGCCGCACGGTCGCGCATCGCCACCACCAGGTCCCCGATCCGGGGCAGCACGTGCCCGGCGACCCCGGGCCCGAACCACCCCGCCGCGACGGCTTCCTCCCGGCTCAGCACCACCGCCCGCTCCCCCAGCACCGCACTCCACCGCGCCCGCACCTCGTCGGGCGCATCGGTGTAGACGTGCCGCGCCCGGGCCTCGCCGCCCAGCAGCCGCACGCCCTCCCGCAGCACGGGGTCGGTGTCGAAATCGACGCGATCAGCCGGCTCGACCATCCCGTGGTCGGCGGTCACGACCAGGGCCGACCCCGACGGCAGGCCCTCGGCGATGGCGGCGCACAACCGGTCCACGAACGTCAGTTGCGCGCGCCACGGGTCGCTGCCCGGCCCGTACACGTGCCCCAGGGTGTCCAGGTCCGCGTGGTAGGCGTAGCAGAACGTCCGGTCGCCCTCGCGCACGGCGCCGAGGGTGTGGGAGACCAGGTCGCCCAAGCCCAGCACCGGCCGGAAGTCGCCGCCGCGCAGCACCGCCCTCGACAACCCGCTGCCCGTCTGCTCCCTCGGCACCACGAACCGCACGTCCACCCCGGCCGCCGCCGCGCGCTCCAGCGCCGTCGCACCGGGCTGCACCTCCTCGGGCACCAGCACCGACCGCAGGTCCACCGACTCCCCGGCACCGTGGCGGTGCCACCGCAGGGCGTTGAGCAGCTCCTCGCCCTCCGGGCCCCGCGCGGCGAACGAGTAGCCGACGATCCCGTGCCCGCCGCTGGGCGTCCCGGTGGCCAGGGACGCGATGCTGGTCGCGGTCGTCGCGGGGAAACCGGCGGCGATCGGCCCGCCCCCGAGACCGGCCAGGAACGGCGCGGCGTCGGCGTGGTCGCGCAGGAGTCGCCAGCCCAGGCCGTCGATCAACAGCAGGCACACCCGGGTCGGGCCGGCCACCCCCAGCACGTCCGTCATGCCCGGGACCCCGAACCCCGCCAGCAGCGACGGGACGACCTCCGCGAGCGTGCCCACCCCGTACCGGGGGACGACCATGTCCATGCGCCCGACCCTAGGTCACCGGCAACGCCTCCCGCGCCCACGCCGTGAGCAGCCGCAGCCCGGTCTCCGAGGGCGTGCCCTCTTCTACGGTGTGCGCGATCAGGGCCTGGTCGGGTTCGTCGGGCAGGCGCAGGCTCTCGAAGCCCAGGTCCAGCTCGCCGACCACCGGGTGCCGGTAGCGGTAGCGGCCGTGCGTCTTGTCCTTGAGCCCGTGTTCGGCCCACACCCCGCGGAACTCCGGGCTGCGCGCCGACAGCTCCGCCACCAGCGCCGCCGTGCGCGGGTCGTCGGGGTGGCGGGCCTGGTCCAGGCGCAGGTACGCCGCCACGTCGGCGGCCTTGCCGCGCCAGTCCGCGTACAGCGCCCGCACGCCCTCGTCCAGGAACACCAGGCGGGCCAGGTTGCGCTGCTCGGGCGGCAGCGCGCCGAAGTCGGTGATCAGCGCGGCGGCCGGCCGGTTCCACGCCAGGACGTCCGTGCCGCGCCCGACCACGTACGCGGGCACGTCCGCCGCCAGGTCCAGCAGCCGTTGCAGGCCGGGCCGCACCCGTTGCGGCGCGACGGGTCCGCCGTCGGCCGGCCACGGGCGGGCCAGCCGGTGCAGGTGGGCGGTCTCGACGTCGTCCAGGCGCAGGGCGCGGGCGACCGCCTCCAGCACGGCCTCCGAGAAGTGCAGCGTGCGGCCCTGCTCCAGGCGGACGTAGTGGTCCACGCTCACCCCGGCCAGCCGCGCCAGCTCCTCGCGCCGCAACCCCGGCACGCGCCGCCGCCCGCCGTGGTCGACCAGCCCCAGCTCCTCCGGTCGCAGCCGGGCCCGCCGGGACCGCAGGAACTCCCCCAACTCGGCACGCCTGTCCATGCGGTCGAGTATCCGCGACCGGCGCGGCCGCAACCTGGTCACGCCGTGCCCAGGCACGAGCGGCACTGGTTGCCGCTTCCCGGCGCGCCGAAAGTGGTGGCGTACCACCACTTCCACGAAGGAGTTCCACGATGCAACGGTCCGCCCTCGGCAGCACGGGCATGGACATCACCCGCGTCGGCTTCGGGTCCTGGGCGGTGTCCGGCTCCGGCTGGACGTTCGGCTGGGGCGCCACCGACGACGCCGAGTCGGTCGCCGCGATCCGCCGCGCCCTCGACGCCGGCGTCAACTGGATCGACACCGCCGCCGTCTACGGCCTCGGCCACTCCGAGGAGCTGGTCGGCGAGGCCGTCGCCGACCTGCCCGACGCCGACCGCCCGTACCTGTTCACCAAGGCGGGGCTGGTCTGGGACCCGGCCGACCCGACCGCCGCGCCGCGCCGGGTCATGAGGCCCGCGAGCGTCCGGCGCGAGCTGGAGGACTCGCTGCGCCGGCTGCGCGTCGAGCACATCGACCTCTACCAGGTGCACTGGCCCGACACCGGCGAGTCGCTGGAGTACGCGGGCGGCGGGACCGGGGCGGTGTCGCCCGACGCCACGCCGCTGGAGGAGTACTGGCAGGTCATGGCGGAGCTGAAGGCGGAGGGGAAGGTCCGGGCGATCGGCCTGTCCAACCACACCCCCGACCTGCTCGACCGCGCCGAGGCGGTCGCGCACGTCGACGTCATCCAGCCGCCGTTCTCGCTGATCAACCGCTCGGCGGCGGCCGAGGTCGCCTGGGCGCGCGAGCACGGCGCCGGCGTGATCGCCTACTCGCCGCTGCAGTCGGGCCTGCTCACCGGCGCGTTCACCGCCGAGCGCGCCGCGGCCCTGCCCGCCGACGACTGGCGGTCCGCGCACACCGACTTCACCACCGACCTGGCCGCCAACCTCTCCCTCGCCGACGCCCTGCGCCCGGTCGCCGCCCGCCACGGCGTCACGGTCGCGGAGGCCGCCATCGCGTGGGTGCTGGCCTGGCCCGGCGTCACCGGCGCGATCGTCGGCGCGCGCAAACCGTCCCAGGTGGACGGTTGGGTCGGCGCGCCCTCGGTCGTGCTCACCGCCGAGGACCTGGTCGCGCTCGCCGCGGCGGCGGAACGCGCGGGCACCGGCCCCGCCCGGCCGTGACCGTCGTCGTGGTCACGGAGTACCTGGCGGTACCGGGCCGCGAAGACCGCCTGCGCACGGCGCTGGAGGCGCTGATCGAACCGGCGCTGGACGACCCGGGCTGCCTGTCCTTCCAGCCCTACGCCAACCCCAACGACCCGGCGCAGATGGTCGTGGTGGAGGAGTGGGCGGACCCGGCGACCCTCGCCGACCACCGCGACGGCACCCCGCGCCGGCACGCGGACCTGGTGCTGGCCGCGGTGCTGGCGCGACCGGCCGCGGTCCGGCAGTGGCCCGGTGCGGGGCCGACCGGGTGACCGGCGACCGGCCGCACCCCGGGCGCTCACGGCGGCGGATCGGGCGCGGTTGGTCGGCGGATCGACCGGACGTCGTCTGCGGTCCCGCCGTGCCGGCGGGTACGAAAAACCGGGGTGTGGCCGCGCGGCCACACCCCGGTTCCCCCTTCGAGCCCCGTCAGCAGGCGTTCTTGCTCACGACGGTGTCACCGGGGTTGTGCGCCTTGCCGTTGAAGTACGGCTTGACGCCCTTGCCGCCCTTGGTGACGGTGTAGTGCAGGTGCGCGTTGCCCTTGGCCTGGCCGGTGTCGCCGACGTAGCCCAGCAGCTGGCCCTGCTTGACCTTCTGCCCGTTCTTGACCTTGGGCTTGCTCGTCATGTGGAAGTAGTAGGTCTTGTAGCCGCCGCCCATGTCCATGGACACGCCCCAGCCCTGCCGGCTGCCGTACTTGGCCTCGATCACCTTGCCGGAGGCGGCGGCGAGGACCGGCTGGCCCTTGGTCTTGCCGCCGACGCGCCAGAAGTCCCGGCTGTGCGTGTTGGGCCAGTGGCCGTTGTACGTCGTGCCCTTCCACTTCTGGCCGCACTTGAACGGCGCCTGGAACTTCGGCGCCGCCGCCAGTTCGGCGTCGGTCAGGGTGGTCTCCTCCAGCACGGTCTCGCCCAGCCCGAAGTCGTCGCCGGCGGCCACCGGCTCCCCGGCCCACGCCGGCGCGGCGAGCATGACCCCCGCCCCCACGACCGCCGCGGTGGTCACGGCCAGCTTCCGGAAGAACGTCTTCACCACAATCCCCCTGTTCGGTTGCGGAACAACGCCCCGAACGGTGCCGGGCCGACCGTGTGGAAACCCTGTGCCGACCTGGACGCCCTGCTCGGCCCGTGGTCCGTCAAACAACGGTGTGGCCCGGTGGCGCTCCCACTACGATGGGCCGCCGATCACGCTCAGCACGTTGGAGGACACGGGTGAACGACCGCTTACCGATGCGACCCGAGCGCGGGACGCCGGCCAAGCCCGAGGGCGGGACACCGGCGCGGCCCGGTCCGCGGTCGCCGGCCCACCGGACGGCCGACGGGTCCGGCCCGGTGCACACCGCGAGCAGCCTGAACTTCACCGAGTCCGTCGGCACCCGGGAAGAGGTGTGGGACCGGCTCGGACCCAAGATCCAGGAGCGGGTCAACGCGCGGATCGGCCGCGTGGTCGAGTGGTGGGCCACCGACGTCAACGGCCGCAACGCCGCCGCCGTGCTCGGCACGCAGGCGTTCGTCACCGTCGAGCCGACGGTCAACGCCGCCGGCAACCCCGCGCACGAGATCCGGACGCTCAAGCTGGACGAGTCGACGTTCCGCCGGGCCACGGTCAACGCCGCCGCGACCCCGCCCGCGCCGGCGGGCCGCGCGTCGTCGGGTCCCGGCTCCGGGCCCGGTTCGGGACCCGGCAGCGGCCCCGGCGCGCCGACCACCCCGCTGACCAGGCGGCTCGACGGCGGCATGACCGGGTTCCTGGGCAACCTGCCGGCGCGTGCGCAGCAACTGCTCCAGGAGCCGTTCCTGACCGACGACGGCGAGCTGTGGCACGACTTCTACTACTTCCGCACCGGGTCGCCGCACGCGATGAACGGCAGCACCCTGCGGGTCTGGTGCTACCTGGCCAACCGCCGGTACGTGACCTTCGCCGCCGGCACCGGCCACGGCTACCGGTACGACACCGGCCCGCGGTCCTGGGAAGTGACGTGCTGGCGGGCCGAGGTCGTGGGCCGGTGACCGGTCCCTCCCTGCGCGACCTCGACGGGCACAACCCGTACGCGCTGCTCGGGGTCGAGCCGAAGGCGACGCGGGCGCAGATCGTCGCGGCCCACCGCCAGCAGGTCCAGCTCGTGCACCCGGACCGGCCGGGCGGCAGCGAGTACGAGACGAAGCTGCTCCACATCGCGAAGGACGTCCTGCTCGACCCGCGCCGCCGCGCGGAGTTCGACGCGACGCTCAAGGCCGGCACGAGCGCATCGGGGACCGGCACGAGCGCGGAGGACCGCGACGACCCCGAGGACCGCCACGACGAACCGGCTCGGGCGGACTCGCTCTGGGAGAGCGAGGAGGTCGTCGTCGGCGTCGAGCCGCCGAACCGGGACGACCGGCACCGGGACGACGGGCACTGGGACGACGAGCACTGGGACGACCGGGCCGAGTCGGCGTGGGACGACGCGACGTGGGACAACACCCCGCCCCGCCACGACCCGGCGTGGGACACCACCCCGCCGCGCCACGACCCGCCGTACTGGACGCCCCAGCCACCACCTCCTCCCCGGTGGCAGCCGCCGCCGCAGTGGCAACCGCCGCAGTGGCAGCCGCGCCGCCGGGCGGTCTCCGCGCTGCCGATCGTGGCCCTGGTCCTCGCCACGGTGTGCTCGTGCGCGCCGCTCGGCGTGATCCTCGGCTTCGCCAGCCTGCGCAACCCGAAGGGCACCGCCGACCGGGTCATCGCCCGGATCGCCATCTCGATCGGCACGATCTCGACGTTGCTGTTCCTGTACTACCTGTCCAAGTCAACGACCAACCCGTGAGCCGGCACGGGCCGCCAGCCACCCGACCACCACCAGCACCGCGCCCAGGACGAGGAACCCGATGTCGTAGGCGAGCTGGTCGGGCCCGTGCCGCACGTGGTGGACGCCGAGCACCAGGTGGTCCACCACGCCCTCCACCAGGTTGAACACGCCCCACCCGACGAGCACCCCGCCCCACAGCTGCCCGCCGGACAGCCGCGGGGCGCGGTTGAGCAGGCCCACGCCGGCCAGCACGAGCAGCAGGCACAGCAGGTGGAACAACCCGTCTCCGACCATGTTGACGTGCAGGTTCTCCGGGGTGGTCGGCGGGTGCCAGCCGGAGAGCATGTGGTGCCAGCCCAGGATCTGGTGGGCGACGATCCCGTCGACGAACCCCCCGATCCCCAGCCCGAGCACCACCGCGGGCGTCCTGATCGACATACCGTCGGGGTAGCCTGCGCCACCCCGGCGAAACTCGACCGTTCGGACCGCCCGCGCCTTCCCCGGACGTGTGACCGAGGCCACCGCCGAGCGGGAACAGGGCCGGGCGGCGGGTCGTTGTAGGGACCGGGTCGGTGCGGTCCGTGTCCCCCGGGCCTCATCTCAAAGCCTTCGCGGAATACCGTCCGGCTGGAGCCGCGTCGTGCCACTCGCCGAGAGGCGACCGCCGCACCGACCCCCTCAAACGCACTCCCCGCCCCCCGCACCGGGGCACGCGCGGCGCTCGTTCAGCGGACCGGACCGGTGAAGCGGAGCAGCGTGCCGGACGGGTCCAGGAAGGCGCAGTCGCGGGTGCCGTCGGTGCGGGTGATCGGTTCCTGCATCACCTCCACGCCCGCCGCCTCCAGGTGCCCGAACGTGGCGTCGCAGTCGTCGGTCACGAAGACCACGCCGCACGTGCCCGTCACGCCCGGCACGTCCCGGTAGGCGGCGAACACGTCGTCCAGGTCGTGGACGGTCAGGGTGCACGTGACGGACCCGGGCGTCACGCGCGGTCCTCGTCGCCGGTGCGCAGGTACACGACCTCCAGGTCCGGGTCGGGTTCGGTGTCGATGGCGATCCGGGTGATCCGGTCGCCCACCACGGTGAACTCGAACACCGCCGCCACCCGCCCCCGGTGCGACCACACCGCCGCCGGCACGCCGTCCACCAGCGCGACCCGCGCGGCCTGCGCCCGGCCGGAGAAGAAGGCCGCCACCGCCTCGGCCCCGCGGATCTCGCCGACCTCGGCGTCCGGGTCCAGCACGGCCAGCAGCCCCGCGAAGTCACCGCCGCGCGCGGCGGCCAGGAACGCCGCCACCACCTCCCGCTCGCGCGACCGCGCGGCGGCGGTGGTCTCGGCCGCGCCGCGCACCCGTCGCCGCGCCCGGCTGGCCAGCTGCCGGGTCGCCGCCGGCGAGCGGTCCAGGACCGCGGCGATCTCGTCGAACGGCACGGCGAACACGTCGTGCAGCACGAACGCCAGCCGCTCGGCCGGGGCCAGGGTGTCCAGCACGACGGTCAGCGCCACGCCCACCGAGTCGGCCAGCAGCGCCTCGTCCTCCGGGTCGGCAGGCCCGGGACCCGCGGTCGGTTCGGGCGGCAGCGCGCCGGTCGGGTCCTCGCGCCGGGACCTGCGAGCCTCCAGCATGTTCAGGCACACCCTGGCGACGACCGTGGTCAGCCACCCGCCCGGGTTCTCCACCCGCGCGGTGTCCGCGCGGCTGACCCGCACCCACGCCTCCTGCACCGCGTCCTCGGCCTCGGTGGGCGACCCGAGCATCCGGTGGGCCACCGCGCGCAACCGGACCCGGTGCTCGGCGAACCGCTCGCTCAGCCAGTCCTGCTCGACCATCTGTCACATCCCTCCGACCCGACCTGTCATACCGACTGACCGGCGGAACCACGCCGATGTGACAACAACGGGAGAAGATCGTGTCAATGCGGATGAGTGCCATCATGCTCGGCGTCGAGGACCTGGACCGCGCCCGGGAGTTCTACGTCGAGGGCCTGGGCTGCGAGGTCGAGAAGGACACGCGGGGGTTCGTCGCGCTGAGCATGGGCGACGGCGCCCCGCAGCTCGCCCTCTACGAGTGGGACGCGGCGGCGCGGGACGCGGGCGTGCCCGCCGAGGGCTCGGGCTTCCGCGGCGTCTCGTTCCACGTCAACCCCGACACCCGGGCGGCCGTGGACGAGTTGGTCGGCAAGGCGGTGGCGGCGGGCGGCAGCGTGGTCCGCGAGGCCGCGCCCGCCGACTGGGGCGGCTACTTCGCGTACTTCAGCGACCCCGACGGCTACCTGTGGAAGGTCACCACGTACGGCTCCTGACCTCGCACGGGACCGGGCCGGTGGCGCACCGGCCCGGTCGCCCGCGATCCGCCCGTGCGGGTGGTTTAAGGGCGGTCGTGGTTCGAGGTGGGCACTCCTTGGACGGTGTGGACTTGTCGTTCGAGGGAGTTCTCATGCACAGCCGTGCTTTGGTCGCCGTCCTCGCGTGTGCCGCGGTGTTCCAGGGGCCCGTCGCGCTGGCCGACGGTCCCGGCGGGGCCATCAGTTGCGGGACGACGCCGGAGGACCGCGTGACGTCGCGCGGGGAGACACAGGTCAGATCGCAGTCCTGGTTGGACGAGCGCGTGCCGTACAGCCAGAACGCCTGCCACCGCAACGCCCACGGTGACTACCGCACCGACTGCTCCGGCTACGTCTCGATGGCGTGGGGCCTGACCCACTCGCGCACCACGGTCACCCTCCGGGAGGTCGCGACCGGGATCCCCCACGGCGACCTGCAACCCGGCGACGCGCTGGCCAACGACAACCACGCGGCCCTGTTCGTGCGGTGGGCCGACGAAGCCCGGACCGAGCCCGTGGTGCGGGAGCAGACGGGACCCGACGGCCAGCCGCCGGTGGAGCGCAAGTGGACCGCCGACACGGCCGCCCGTTACACGGCCTTGCGCTACTACAAGGTCGTCGAGGGCGCGTGACTCAGCGCAGGACGGCGGAAAGCAGGTCCGTGCCCAAAGTGGACACTGCGCCCTGGTTCAGGGTGTACCGGACGTAGCGGCCCTCGCGCTGGGTGGTCAGCAAGCCCGCCTCGCGCAGGACCGCCAGGTGACGGGACACCTCGGGCGGGGTCAACTCCCAGGTGTGGGCCAGTTCGCCGGTCGTGTGCGGGGCTCGGGCCAGGGTTCTGAGCAGGCGCAGGCGGACCGGGTGGGACAGCGCCTCCAGGCGGCGGGTGACCGCGGACAGGGACACCGGGGCCGACGGGTCCGCCACCGGGTACTGCACGACCGGCTGCCACCCGGGCGCGTGGACCACCACCAGGTGCGGGCGGTTGAAGACGCTCGGGATGAACGTCACCGTGCTGCCCGAAGTCGCCTTGTCCTGCAGCTTGTCCACGACGATGCGATCGCCGTCGGGGGCCACGGTCACCGCACCGGACACCGCCGTCAGCGCAGCCCCGATCCCCTGCCGCCGCAACAGGTCGTTCTTCACCCGCAAGTCGGCCTCCAACCGCGCCGCGACACCCGTCCACGCCGCGTCGAAGAAGGCCTCGGCGCACCGCTCCAGGGTCCGCCGGACCCGGGTCCGCACGGCCGCCGGGTCGGTGAGCAGCCGTTCGGCGAAAGCCTCGTGCCGCGGACCCCGCGCCGCGGCCACCTCCAGAGCGCGGTCACGCGCGACCGGGTCGGTGAGCGGCGACGGGACCGGCGAGCGGAACCGGGTGCCGCCGCACGTCGTCACCAACGCGGCGGTCACGTACGCCTCGTCGGGGATCCGGTCCACGTCGTCCAACTCCTCGGCGAGGGTCGGCCGGGGCCGGGCCGGCAACAGGAAGTCCGCCTGCGACGACCGCCAGAGCACCTCCGCCTCCCGCAACCGCTCCGCCCGCTCCGGCGGCAACCCGGCCCACACGTCCCCCGCCCAGCCCGCGAGCGCCGGGTGGTGCCCCGGCTCGGCCAGCACGTGCAGCATCGCGGTCAGCTCGGCCAACGGCGAGGCGGCGAACCGCACCCGCTCACCCGGCGGCCCGCACAGGTCGATCCTCAACGTCACCCGCCCATCATCACCGCACCCCGCACCGCCACCCGCGTCGGTTGACGGGATGCGTCAACCGACGTGCCCGCGGCCACCGCCCGCCGCCACCGTGGTCGCCGTGACCAAGATCCAGCCCGCCGCGCTCGTCCGCGCCTCCGGCGGCCCCCGCTACGCCGTCGCCCTCGCCGTGGACGCCCTCGGCACCGGCCTGCTGCGCCCGTTCCTGCTGCTCTACGGGGTGGTGGTGCTCGGCCTGTCCGCACCGGCCACCGGCGTCGCCATGACCGTCGGCGTCGTGGTCGGCCTGGTGTGCATGCCCGGTGTGGGCCGGTGGCTGGACCGGGGCGCGCGCAGCACGGTCGTGGCCGCGTCCATGCTGGTCCGGGTGCTGGGCGTGGCGCTGCTGGTGGCCACCCCGACCGGGAACGTGTGGCTGTTCGCCACCGCGGCGCTCGTCCTCGGCGTCGGCAACCAGGCTTGGCCTGCCGCCCACGCCGCGCTCGTCGCCACCATCGCCCACGGCCGCGAACGCGACGCCGCCCTGGCCGCCGGCCGGTCCCTGCGCAACGCGGGCCTGGGCGTGGGCGCGCTGGTGGCGACGGTGTGCCTGGCCGGCGGGCCCGGGGCGTTGCAGGCCCTGGCCGTGGCCACCGGGGTCGCCTACCTCGCCGCCGCCGCCCTGGCGTGGTCGGTCCACGTGCGCGCCGAGGTGACCGCCCCGACGCGGGACGCCGGCCCCGCGCCGAAGATGCCCGCGCTGCTGGCCGCCAACGTCGTGTACGTGTTCTGCCTCAACGTCCCGGAGATCGCCCTGCCCCTGGTCCTGGTGACGCAGTTGGGCGCGTCCCCGGTGTGGTCGGCGGCGATCTTCGTGGCCAACACGGTCCTGGTGGTCACCCTCCAGGTGCCGATCACGGTGGCGATGGCCCGCTTCTCCCGCCGCACCGCCCTGGCGCTGGCCGGCGTGGTGCTCACCGCGTCCTACCTGGGGTTCCTCGCCGCGACCTCGCTGGAGGGCGGCTGGGCGGCGGCGGCCGTCGCGGCGGTGTCGGTGGTGTGCACGCTCGGCGAGATCGGCTACGCGGGCAGCGCCACCGCCCTGGTCACGCACCTGGCCCCGCCACACGCGCTGGGCCGCACCCTCGCCCGGTTCGAGCTGTCCACCGGCTTCGGCCTGGCCGTCTCCCCCGCCGTCATCACCGGTCTCGCGCCGCACGGCCCCGCCGCCCTGTGGGGCACGCTCGCCGCCGCGACCCTCGCCTCCGCCGCGGCGGTGCGGGCGGACGCGGGCGACCGCGCGGCGCGGCTCGCCGCCGGCGCCTGACCGGCGGTTCAGCGGTTGGACGAGGGGAACCTGCCGCCGCTGCTGCCCAGCGCGATCAGCTCGGTGTACTGGTCCTGCCACGAGCGCTCGGTGGTGAGCAGGTCGGCCAGGCGCTGCGCCCAGGCGGCGTCGATCGGCGCGGGCCGTTCGGTCAGGTGGTGCTCGGTCTCCGCGCGGGCCCTGAACCACTCGGACAGCGTGGGGTCGAGGGCGGGGCCACTGGCGTCGTCCGGCATGCGCCCGACTGTACTGCGCCGACCGCGCCCGTGCGTGGACCACGTGGGGTACAGTCTGCCGGGTTGGGCACGAGATGCCGGCACCCCGCCGTTGCGGTCCCCAACCCAATCCGGTCCGCACGACGTCGACCGGAGACGGGAGCACCGGCTTGCCGCCGGACCACCTGTACGCCCCCGCCCCACCCCCTTCCTCCTTGTCCGCGCCCGGACGGCCGCAGCGGTCCCGCGTCGCCGGCGGGAGCTTCGCCGCCGCGCGGACCGCCGCCGACGAGGCCGAGGCCGTGCAGCGCACGCGGGCCGCGCTGACCGTGGCCGGGCACTCGCTCGACCCGGGCGACTGCGTCGAGCTGCTGTCCATGCTGGGCCTGCCCGATCCCGAGACGCGCTTCCGCGCCGCCACCCGGGACCGGCACACGAACCGCTCACCCCTGGACGTGCCCGACACGTCCTCCATCGCGCAAGGAGCACGTCCATGACACAAGGAACCGTGAAGTGGTTCAGCGGCGCCAAGGGTTTCGGCTTCATCACCCCGGCCGGCGGCGGAGCGGACCTGTTCCTGCACCACTCGGAGATCCAGGGCTACGACTTCCACGGCCTGCCGGACAACCAGGCGGTCGAGTTCGAGGTCGGCGAGGGCCGCAAGGGCCCGCAGGCCACCGCGGTGCGCGTGCTCTGAGCACACCGGTCGCGGGCGGGGACTCCCTCGCCCGCGACCCGGGCCCCCGGCCGGCCCGCCCCGCACGCTGTGCGACGAATCGACCGGAGAAATTCACCCGACCGATTTCCGGAAAAGGCCCGGAAAAGCGTCGCGGGTGTAGACTCGACTTATCCGGCCACGGTGGAATTCCGGTTCTCACGGCACCACGCCGGCGTTTCCGACAGCGGGTTCGCCATGCCGAGCAAGAGCACGCACACCTCCTCCCACGGCCTCGTCACGCCCTCGGCGGGCAGGGTGCTGCGGGAACCCCCGACCTTCGACCACGACCTCGACCGGGCCACCGGCGAAGGCTGGGCCAGGACGCCGGGACCCGGGCTGCGGATCCGCCCCGACGGGCTGCTCGACCGCTCGCGGGACGATTCCGACTGAACGCCCTCCGGACGCGTCAGCGCTCCGCCAGCCCGGCTTCGTAGCCCGCGATCACCAGCTGCGCCCGGTCGCGCGCGCACAACTTGGCCATCAGGTGGCCGATGTGCGTCTTCACCGTGTGCCGGCTCAGGTGCAGGGCCTGCTCGATCTCCCCGTTCGACAGGCCGCGCGTGATCAGCGCCAGCACCTCCCGCTCGCGGGGCGTCACCCCGTCCAGGGGCCGCGGCGCGGGCTTGCGCAGGAACTCGCCGATCAGCCGCCGGGTCACGGTCGGCGCGAGCAGCGCCTCACCGGCCGCGACCGTGCGCACGGCGTCGAGCAGCCGGGCCGGCGGGACGTCCTTGAGCAGGAACCCGCTCGCGCCCGCCCGCAGCGTCGCGTAGACCGCCTCGTCCAGGTCGAACGTGGTCAGGATCAACACCTTCGGGGCGTCGGGCGACGCGGTCAGGTGCCGGGTGGTGGCGATCCCGTCCAGGTCGGGCATCCGCACGTCCACCACCGCCACGTCCACGCGGTGCGCCCGCGCCGCCGCGCACGCCTCGCGCCCGGTGCCGGCCTCCGCGACCACGTCGATGTCCGGATCGGACGCGAGCAGCGCGCGCACGGTGGCGCGGTACCGGGGTTCGTCGTCGGCGAGCAGCACCCGGATCGTCACGGCGCGCTCCGCTCGAACGGCAGGGTCGCGCGGACGGCGAACCCACCGCCGGGTTCGACGCCGGCGTGCAGGGTGCCGCCGTGCAACGCGGCCCGTTCCCGCATCCCCACCAGCCCGTGCCCGGGTGGACCGGCGACCGCCGACACGCCCTCGTCGACCACCGACACGACCAGCCGGTCGGGCCCGACGACGGTCTCCAGCCGGCAGCGCGGCGGATCGCAGTGCCGGCGCACGTTGGTCAGCGCCTCCTGCACGATCCGGTACGCCGACACGCGCACCGCCGCCGGCGTCCCGCCCAGGTCGGCGAGGGAAGCGTCGACCGCGACCCCCGCCGAGCGCGCGTCGGCCACGAGCCCGTCCAGGCCCGCCGGCACCGGGTCCCGCAACCCGCCCAGGACGGTGCGCACGTCGTGCAGCGCCGCCCGGCTGACCTCCTCGATGGTGCGCAACGCCGCCTCGCGGTCTTCCCCGAGGTGGTTGGCGACGGCCGCGCGCATGGCGATCAGGCTCAGGTTGTGCCCGACGACGTCGTGCACGTCCCGCGCGATGCGCAACCGCTCGTCGCTCACCGCCCGCGACGCCCGCAGGTCCGCCAACTCGGCGTAGTGCCGCCGCCTGGTCCGGACGAACGCGGCCACCCCCCACGCCCCGGCGACGACCACGACGCTGGTGGACAACGCGGCCACCGGGGTCGTCCGGAACGACTC
The DNA here is from genome assembly GCF_040647305.1 of Saccharothrix sp. NPDC042600. Classification (NCBI taxonomy): domain Bacteria; kingdom Bacillati; phylum Actinomycetota; class Actinomycetes; order Pseudonocardiales; family Pseudonocardiaceae; genus Saccharothrix; species Saccharothrix sp. NPDC042600. Next base: position 26,159 of record NZ_JBEZBW010000054.1, read on the forward strand.
CGCCCCCGGCGGCACCGGCACCAGCGGCAACCCCGGCACGGTCAGCACGACCACCGCCGCGACCACCACCCCCGCCACCGCGGCCACCGCACCCACCACGCCGGCACGCGCCGACCGCAACCCCACCGGGTACAGCGCGAGGGCGATGGCCGGCAACACCGCCGCGCCACCGCCGACGACGATCGCCCCGGCGCCGACGACGACCACGACCGCCAGCACGGCGACCGGCCGCACCCGACGCACCGCCACCGGCAGCCCGAGCGCCACCGCCATCCCCCACACCAGCGGGTCCGACCGCTGCGCCTGGACGACCGCCAACGCCACGACCGCCACCGCCGCCACGGCGTCGGCCGCCACCAAGCCCTTCTTCACGCCCACCACCGTAAGCGCCGCCGGCGGCTCCCCACCTCGGACCACGGTCCGATGCCCGAGCCGCGCCACCCGACCGACACTTCCGGCCGTGTTCACGTCGATCCTGACCGCGCTGACCCTCTCGGCAGCGACCCTCACCGTCCCCACCGGCACCGACATCGCGGCGGCGGTCCGGCAGTACCAGGAGGAAGCCGGACTGCCCGGCGTCGCGGTGACCGTGACCCGCGGCGACAAGGTCCTGCACGCCGCCGGTTACGGCCGCACCCCCGACGGCGAGGCCGTCACCGAGCACACCGTCATGCCGGTGGCCTCGGTGAGCAAGTCCTTCACCGCGCTGGCCGTCCTGCGACTCGTGGAACGCGGGAAGATCCGCCTGGACGACCCGGTGCGGACCCACCTGCCGGAGTTCACGATGGCCGACCCGCGCGCCGCGAGGATCACCGTCCGCCACCTGCTCGACCAGACCTCGGGCATGTCGGACACCACGTTCCGCTCGTTCAGCGGCCCGAGGGTGCACACCCTGCGCGAGGCCGTCGAGTCCATGCGGGACGCCACCCTCGCCTCGGACCCCGGCGCGAAGTACGAGTACCACAACCCGAACTTCCAGGTCGCCGCACGGCTGGTCGAGGTCGTGGCGGGCGTGCCGTTCGAGGACCACCTGCGCGCCGACGTCTTCCGCCCGCTGGGCATGAGCCGCAGCAGCACCGCCAACACCGAACGCGACCTGCCCGCGTCCGGCCGGGGACACCTCAAGGTCCTCGGCGTCCCGGTCGCCCTGCCCGAACCACCGGCGTTCGGCAACGGCTCCGGCGGCGTCCTGAGCACCGCCCACGACATGGCGGCCTGGCTGATCGCCCAGAACAACCGGGGTCGCGGTCCACACGGGACGATCGCCACCCCGGAGAGCATCGCCGAGAGCCACACCGCCCGGTCGGGGCGCTACGCGCTGGGCTGGTTCGTCGGCACCACACCCGCCGGCGCGCCCCTGATCGACCACGGCGGCGACCTGTTCACCTCGACCGCCTACCAGGCGCTGCTCCCCGCGTCGGGCCACGGCGTCGCGGTCATGGCCAACACCGGGATGCTCCACGGCGACGCCCAGGCGCTCGGCGCACGGATCATCGCCCTGCTCGAAGGCCGCCGACCGGACCCGGTCACCGGTCTGTTCACAGTGGACGCCGTGCTCCTGGCGCCGGCCCTCGCGGTCGGGGCGCTCGCGGTTCGCGGTGTGGTGCGGGCGAGGCGGTGGGCGGGGAAGCGCTCGTCGCTCCCCCTGGCAGCGGCGAGCCTGCTCCCCCTGCTCCTGCCCCTCCTGCTCCTGCTCACCGTCCACCGCGTGGTCGGCTTCCTCTACCGGGGCCGGGACGTGGCCCGGCTCCAGGTCCCGTACCTCTACCCGACCTTCACGGTGTTGCTGGCCATCGCCGCGCTCGGCGGTGTGGCCGTGGCCGTGACCAGGGCCTTCGCCCTGCTCAAGCGGTGAGCCACACGCCGTCGACCATCAGGTCGCGGCCGGCGATCTCGTTGGCCTCCCGCCACGCCTGGACCAGGTGCGGGCGGATGCGGAAGTACGGGTAGTCGCGTTGTGCGCGCGGGTCGAACCCGGTCTTCGCGGCGAACTCGTCGGCGACCCGGTCATCGACCTCGACCTCCTCGGCGATGCCCTCGACGAGCACCACGTCCCGGGTGGGGCCGAGGGTGAGCCGGACCCGCCCGACGGCCCGGAGGTTGCGGGCCGTCGGGGTCGTCGCGGCCGTCGAGACCAGCAGCGTCTCGCCGTCCCACAGGTAGGACAGCGGGACCAGGTGGGGCGAACCGGCCGGGCCGGCGGTCGCCACCCACGCGTCGACGTCGTTCTCCAGCCGGCGCAGCGTGTCGGCTCGACGCCGCGCCCTCGGCCGGGGCGGTGCGGCGACGGTCATGCCACGGCCCGCCGGAGCAGCTCGCCGATGCGGGTCTCGTCCGCCTCGGTCAGCGTGGTCAGGGCGAAGGAGGCGGCCCACATGCTGCCGTCGTCCAGCGTGGCGTTGTCGGTGAAGCCCAGGGTCGCGTAGCGGGACTTGAACTTGCCGGCGTTCTGGAAGAAGCAGACGACCTTGCCGTCCCGGGCGTAGGCGGGCATGCCGTAGTACAGCTTCGGGGTGAGGACCGGCGCGTGGGCCTTGACCAGGGCGTGGACCCGTTCGGCCAGGGCGCGGTCGGCCTCGGGCATCTCGGCGATCTTCGCCAGCACGTCGGCCTCCAGGTCGGCGGCGGTGGCCTTGGCGCCCCGGCGGGCGGTCTTCTTCAGGTCGCGGGCGTGCTCCTTCATCGCGGCGCGCTCTTCGGCGGTGAAGGTGGGGGCGGTCTTGGTGGCCATGATCAGGTCTCCTGTCGGGTGGGTCGGTGGGTGGGGGCGTGGATGTTCGGCGCGGGTGGGGTCAGCGGTCCTGGAGGATGCCGAGCACGTTGCCGTCGGGGTCGGTGAAGGTGGCGACCAGGCGGCCGCCGCCGACGTCGCTCACCGGGTCCTTCACGGTCGCGCCGGCGGCGGTGACCTCGGCGAGGGTGGCCTCGATGTCGGCCACGTGCCAATAAGCCACGGGCGAGGTCATGCCCTGCGGGCCGCCGCCCGGGACCAGGCCGATGTGCTGGCCGTCCACGTCGAAGCCGACGTAGTAGGGCTCGTCCACCTGCGGCGACGCGCCGATCAGGGCGGTGTAGACGGCCTTGGCGGCGGTCAGGTCGGACACGGGGTGCAGGACGGTCTTGACGCTCACGATCACTCCTGGTGGGGGGGTTCGCCGCGGCCGGTGTCGGCCACGGGAGAACTCTCTCCCGGATCGCGGCCACGGACATCCGTGGTGACCACGGAGTCGACCACGTAACCGCGCTACGCAATCGGGCAGGATGTCCTCCGTGGACGCTCAAGCAGGGATTTCATCCAGGGAGGCGGAGGTGCTGTCCCTGCTCGGGGAGCACCTGAGCAACGCCGAGATCGGCGCGCGCCTGTTCATCTCGGTGCGCACGGTCGAGACCCACGTGTCGTCCCTGCTGCGCAAGCTCGGCGCGCCGGACCGGCGGGCGCTGGCCGGGCTCGCCGTCGAGTGGGGGCGGGTGGCCCGCGGCGGCCGGGTCGCGCCCGCGTTGCCGTCGCCGGTCACGTCGTTCGTCGGGCGCGCGCGAGAGCGGGCGTTGCGGGCCGAGGCGGTCACCACGCAGCGGCAGGTCAGCGCGGTGGGGCGGGGCGGGGTGGGCAAGACGCGGCTCGCGCTCGCGGTCGCGGCGGACACGGCGGGCGAGTTCGGCGACGGGGTGTGGTTCGCCGACCTGGTGCCGGTGACCGACCCGGCGATGGTCGGGGCGGCGGTCGCGGCGGCCATCGGCGTCGGCGAACAGCCCGGCCGCAGCCTGGACGACTCGGTGATCGCCACGCTGGCCGACCGGCGGGCGCTGCTGGTGCTGGACAACTGCGAGCACGTGCGCGACGGCGTCGCGCCGTTCCTGGAGCGGATGCTCGGGTCCTGCCCGCGGGTGACCGTGCTGGCGACCAGCCGCGCGCGGCTGATGGTGCCGTTCGAACGGGTCCAGCCGATCCCGCCGCTGTCGCTGTCCGGCGACGCCGAGTCCGACGCGGTCGCCCTGTTCCTGGACCGCGCGGCGGCGGTCGGCTGGCCGGTGCCGCCGGAGCAGCGCGGGCAGGCCGCCGAGGTGTGCCGGGGCCTGGACGGGGTGGCGCTGGCGATCGAGCTGGCCGCCGCCCGGCTGCCCACGCTGGGCCTGGACGGTCTCACCGACACGCTGTCCGACCAGTTGCGCCTGCTCAGCGGCGGTGCGCGGGCCGACGACCGGCACCAGTCGGTGCGGGCCACGCTGGAGTGGAGCCACGCCCTGCTCGACCCGGCCGACCGCACGGTGCTGCGCCGCGTCTCGGCGTTCGTGGCCCCGTTCACGGCGAGCGCCGCCGCGCGGGTCGCCGGGTTCGCGCCGCTGGACCCGGCGGCCGTGACCGACGGGCTGGCCCGGCTCACCGAGCACAGCCTGCTCACCGTCGTCCCCTCCCCCGGCGGCACCCGCTACCGCACGCTGGAGAGCATCCGCCAGTTCGGCGCCGAGCGGCTGGCGGAGGCGGGCGAGGCGGACGAGGTCCGGTCGCGCCACCTGGCCTGGTGCGCGGCGACCGCCGCCGACCTGGTGGCCGACGCCGCGCCGGACACCGGGGCGTGGCGGTCGCGGTTCGACACCGCCGCCGACGACGTGCGCGCCGCCCTCGGTTGGGCCGCCGCCGAACCCGCGCACCGGGCCGGGGCGCACGCCCTGGCGCTGGACCTGGCCGCGGCGGCGTTCCGCCGGACCCTGCTCGGCGAGGCGCAGCAGCGCTACGAGCAGGCGGCGGCGCTGGCCGACGACCCGGCCCCGGCGCTGCGGGAGGCGGCGGCGGTCGCCGGGTGCCGGATGCGCGGCGAGGACATGCACCGGCTGCACCGCGCCGCCGCGGCCGCCGCGCTGGCCGCCGGGGACACCGCCGGAGCGGCCCGTGACCTGGCCACCGCCGCCGCCGGCGCGTACCGGTTCGCCCGCGCGTTCACCCACCCGCCGCAGGACGAAGCCGCCGACCTGCTCGCCGAGTCCCGCGAGTTGGCCGGCGCCGACCCGGCCGCCACGGCGGCGATCGCGTTGGCCGAGTGCGGCGTGCTGGGCGCCGGGTCGGCGCTGCCGGAGGCGTTGACCCGCGCGGAGCGGGCCGTCGAGCTGGCGCGGCGCACCGGTGACCCGCTGGCCGAGAGCGCGGCGCTGGACGCGCTCACCGCGACCCTGTGCTGGGCCGGTGACACGGTCACCACGGCGGCCACCACCCGGCGGCGCGTCGGGCTGTCCCTCCCGGACACCCCGGCCGGCGCGCTGGAACGGGTCACCGCCCTGGCCGAGGCCGCCGAGGTGGCCGTGGGCGTCGGCGACCTGGCCGGGGCGCGCCGCTGGGGCCGGCAACTGCGCGACCTGCCGCTGCTGGCCGAACGCGGCGACTTCGCCACCTCCCGCCTGCTGGTGGCCGACGCCCTGGTCGGCGACGCCGCGGCGGTGCTGGACGGCAGCACGCGGTTCCTCGACGCGTGGGAACGGGCGGGCCGGCCGCACGCGCCGGACCTGGCCACGGCGGCGGCCGCGGTGGCGATGGTCCACGGGCTGCGCGGCGACGACTCCCGGGAGCGGTGGCGGACCGTCGTCACCGACCTGGGCGTCACCCCGCGGGACAGCGCCGGGTACCGCGCGGTGTTCGACACCATCGTCCTGCTGCACCACGGCCGGACGGCGGAGGCGGCCGAGCGGACGGCGGCGGACCCGGGCACGTTCGACGAGCAGGTCCTGTGGGTGTGGCGCGACTGGTACGTGGTCCTGCGCGCCGAGGCAGCGGCCCTGACCGGCTCCCCCGAGGCCCGCGACCGCGTGGCCGCCGCGCGGTCGGCGGTGGCCGGGAACGCGTTGGCCGTCGCCTTCCTGGACCGCGCGGAGGCCGTGCTCGACGGCGACGAGTCCCGGCTGCTCGCGGCGGTGAAGGCCTTCCAGCGCGCCGGCTGCCCGTACCAGGAGGCCCGGACGCTGGTCCTGCTCGGCGGTGCCCACGCCACCGCCGGCGCCCGCGCCCTGGCCGACCTGGGGCTCGGCGTCGGGTAGTCCGCCCCTGCTGGTCCGACCGGGAGATACCCGCGTTCACGGCTCGACCGCGCCGCGACCCGGGCCGTACGGTCGAGCGATGGCGGAGCTGAGGACCGCGCTGGCCGGGGCGGTCACGGTGGAGGACGTGCAACGCGTCCTGCGCACGACCGTGCGGGCCGCCCTGGCCGCCCACGGCGCGACGGTCGTGCTGCTCGACGGCGACCAGTGCTACTACGCCGACGAGGACTCGATGAGTCCACTGTGGAAGGGCCAGCGCTTCCCCGCCGCGAGCTGCATCAGCGGGTGGGCGATGGAGCACCGGCAGGCGGTGGCGATCCACAACATCCGCAACGACCCGCGCATCCCCCAGGCCGCCTACCGGCCGACGTTCGTGCGCAGCCTCCTGATCGCCCCGATCCTGCGCCCGAACACCGTGGGCGCCCTGGGCGCGTACTGGGCGACCCGCCACCACGCCACCGACCACGAGGTCGGCACGCTGGAGGCCATCGCCGCCGCCGCCGGCGAGGCCTTCGACCGGTTCCTCTGTGGACGTTCCCCGGACGGACCGTGAAACCGTTGAAGCACAAGCGGAATGACCCCTTGGCCAATCACCGCGACCTCAACACACTGCAACCATGGACACCATGCGGAAGACATCGGCGGCGGCGCTGCTCGCGGCCGGGTTGCTGTGCTGGCCCACGGCCACGGCGGTGGCGCAACCGCCGCCCACGTGCGCCGGGCTCGCCGCCACGCAGGTCGGGACCGCGGGGGACGACGTGTTCTTCGGCACCGCCGGCGCCGACGTGTTCGTGACGTTCGGCGGGAACGACGTCGTGTTCGGCGCGGGCGGCGACGACACGGCGTGCCTGGGCGCGGGGGCCGACGAGTTCTTCGGCGGCGCGGGCGACGACCGCGCCGACGGCGAGGACGGCGCCGACACGCTCAACGGCGAAGCCGGGGCGGACACCCTCACCGGTGGCGCGGGCGCGGACCGCCTCGACGGCGGCGCGGACGCCGACACGCTCACCGGCGGCGCGGGCGCGGACACCCTCAGCGGCGGCCCCGGCGACGACCGCCTCTCCGGGCAGGCCGGCGCGGACCGGGCCGACGGCGAGAACGGCAACGACGTCATCTCCGGCGGCAACGGCCCGGACGACCTCGACGGCGGCAACGGCAACGACATCGTGGACGGTGACGCGGGCAACGACACGCTCACCGACCCCGCCGGCCTCGACGTCGGCGACGGCGGCGCGGGCCCCGCGGACCGCTGCGACTCCCGCTTCGAGTCGCTGTCCGACTGCGAGGTCATCTTCTGACCACCCTGCACACGGGTTTTCCGGCGACCCTCCGCAGGCTCCGGTCCACACCGGACCGGAGCCTTCTCTCGAACCGGAATCGTGCTCACGGGTACCGGGGCGTGCCGCGCGTCGGGTCCACGTGTCCGATCCGCCGCCGGGCCTTGGCGCGCGCCGAGCGCAGGGCGTCGCGCACGTCGGCCACGTCGATCCCGGCGCGGGCGGCGATGTCCCGGTGCCCCCAGCCGTGGCCCGCGAGGTGCAGGACGCCCAGGTCGAGCCGGTCCAGGGTGCGGCAGCGCGACAGCAGCCACGCGGCGTGCAGGCGGTCGACCACCTCGTCGGCGTGGTCGGCCTGCTCACCGGGCAGCAGGCGCGCGTTGCGGTGCACCCGGTCCTCCACCTCGCGGCGGCGCAGGGTCGCCGAGCAGCGCCGCCACATGATCGTGTCCAGCAGCGCGTCGAAGCCGGACTGGTGCAGCGCCGGGATGTCCATGACCTGCACGAACGCGTCGTGCACCAGGTCCTCGGCCTGTTCGGCCAGGCCCATCCGGGCGGCCAGCAGCACCAGCCGGCGGTGGCGGCGCACGCACAGCGCCCAGGCCTGTTCGGCGGTCAACCGGGGGCAGGGCTCCGACCGCTCCCGACGGGAACGGTCCGGTGGGCCGAGCGGCGCCACGTCCCCAGTCCTCCCGGTTCGTCACGCGCCCGTGCCCGGGGTGCTGGGAAGGGGACACCCGGGTGCACCGCGGAGGGATGTGACGGCTGTGCCCGTCCACGTGCGGTGGTGTCCCCTTCCGTCGGCACGGCGCTCCCTGTCACACCGTGCCCGCGCCCGCGGGGCGGGTCCGTTCCAGCATGACCGCCCTGGTGCGGGCGTTCCAGGGTTGCGCTTGGCGCGCCGTCGGAGACTGGCCTGTTCGCGTGGTTCCGGCGGTCGGGTTCTGTGAACGACGGTCCGGAAAGGACGGTCCAGGACGTCAGGGCAGGTCCACGTGCCACGTCAAGCGGGTGCCGCCGCCCGGCTCCGGCACCACCGTGGACGTGCCGCCCCAGCGCTTGGCGCGGTCCTCCAGGTTGCGCAGGCCGCTGCGGGCCACCTGGTCCGGGATGCCGACGCCGTCGTCCACCACGGTGACGGTCAACCGGTCCGCCGCCTCGACCGTCACGGTCAACGTCCCGGCGCGGGCGTGGCGGACGACGTTGCTCACCGCCTCGCGGACCACCGCCTCGACGTCCTCGGCCATGTCGTCGGGCACGGAGTTGTCCACGGTGCCGGTCATCCGCACCGCCGGGGTCAGCGCGGTCGGCTCGGTCAGCTCCGAGACCAGGTCGAGCAGCCGCCGCCGCAGGCCCGGCACGTCGTCGCCGGCCTGGAGGTCGAAGATGGACGTCCGGATCTCCAGCACAGTCTCGTCCAGCTGCTTGACCGCCTTCTCCACCCGCTCCCGCACCCGCGGTTGCTGGATGGACCCCAGCGCGCCCTGCAGGCTCATGCCGGTGGCGAACAGCCGCTGGATCACGTGGTCGTGCAGGTCGCGGGCGATGCGGTCGCGGTCCTCCAGCAGGTCCACCAGCCGCCGCGCCCGCTGGTTCTCCGCGAACTCCAGCGCCACCGCGGCCTGGTCGGCGAACGACGCCAGCAGCGGCACCTGGTCCAGGCCGAACTGGGCGCTGCCCTTCTCGCGCGCCACCACCAGCACACCGGTCACCGTCGCCCCGGTCCGCAGCGGCACCGCCACCCCCGGGCCGACGTCCACGGCCCGCCCCCACAGCCGACCCTCCAGGTCGTCCATCATCAGCGGGGTCGCCGAGGACACCACCTCGCCGACGAACGAGCCCGCCACCGGCAGCTCCGCCCCGACCAGCTCCTCCACGTCCGAGCCGCCGCCCGCCGCGACCCGCAGCACGCCGTCCTCGACCAGCACCAGCAGCGACACCGCCGCCGCCGACAGCTCCCGGGTGCGCTGGGTGATCAACCGCAGGGCGTCCTCCGGCGACGCGCCACCCAGCAGCACGCTGTTGACCTCGGCCGTGGCCTCCAGCCACCGCTCCCGCATCCGGGACCGCTCGAACAACCGCGCGTTCTCGATCGCCACACCCGCCGCCGCCGCGAGCGCCGAGAGCACCACCTCGTCGTCGGCGGTGAAGTCCGCCCCATCGACCTTCTCGGTCATGTAGAGGTTGCCGAACACCTCGTCGCGCACCCGCACCGGCACACCCAGGAAGCTGTGCATCGGCGGGTGGTTGGCCGGGAAACCCACCGACGCCTTGTGCTTCGCCAGGTCGTGCAGCCGGATCGCCCGCGGGTCCTTGATCAGCAGCCCGAGCAGGCCCTTGCCCTGCGGCAGGTGCCCCATCCGCGACCGCGTCTCCGCGTCGATCCCGACGTAGACGAACTCCGAGAGCCCCTCGCGCGGCCCGAGCACGCCCAGCGCCCCGTACCGCGCGCCGACCAGCTCGGTCGCCGCCTGCACGATCCGCTGCAACGTCGAGTCCAACTCCAGACCGGCCCCGACCGCGAGCACGGCGTCCAGCAGGCCCTGCATCTTGTCCCGCGTCGAGGCGATCTCCGCCAGCCGCTCCCGGACCTCGTCCAGCAGCTCGTCCAGGCGCAGACCACCCAACAGCTTGTGGGGCGACTCCTCCGGTCCGGTCATGGCGACCAGCCTGACACGGCGACCGACGAGCGCAAAGCCCAGGTCCCCTGGGTGGCGGGTCCGGGGCCGGGCGGGACGGCCCCGGCGCGCCCCGAGGACGCGACGGGGAGGGGCCCAAGCCCCGGGCCTTCGGCCCACTGCCCGCTCCCGCGACCCGGCGGGGAGCTCGGGTGACGACCCACCCGCCGAGTCCGGCGGGAGGGCGCGGCCACCGTGCCGGCACCCCGACGCGCGTCCCGACCCGGACAGTGTCCTCGGGCACGGTGCGGCGGGGCCGGCGGACGGCCGCGTGGTGATCACCGCCGCGGCGCGCCCTGGACCGCGCACTCGGTCCGGAGCGGACTGTCGGGCACACCGGTGCCGACAATCAATCCACAGTGGACCGCAAGTTTCCCTGCCGAGCGGAATTTTTGTTGTTCGGCATGGGGTTTGACTTGCGCTGCTACGCTGTGATCGTTGCGATGGTTCTTCCGCAGCGATTGCTCAAGCCGGGGGGTGGAGCGACACAGCCGCGTTGCCGTGCAGCGGTTACCTGATCCGTGTGACGGGCGCGTGCTCACCGAAGCGACGCCGGTACCCCGGCTTCGTCTTTGTTCAGGGGGATCCGTGTTACCACGTAGATCATTAGTGCCCATTTTCGTCGCGTTCGCCACGGTGTTGGCGTCCACGACGACCGCAGGCGCGGGGCAGGGTGCCGCACAGGGGGTCGGGCAGCCCGGCCGCGCCACGGAGAACTGCACGTTCACAGAAGGCGATCTCGCGCGTTGCGTCCGGGTCGGCATCGACCTGCCGACCGTGCCCGAGGTCGGTGGCACGGCCGCGATGGGTGTCGAGGTCGCCGCGCAGGCCGAGGTCGGCGAGGTGGCGGTGACGGTTGACCTGCCCGCCACGTTGCGTTGGGAGCGCGCGCCGGAAGGGTTCACCACGGACCGGGTCACCGGTGCGTCGCCCGAAGCCGGTGGTGTGGTGGAGCGCGCTTCCGGGACCATGAAACTCCACAGTGGACAGACCATTCGGCTGGACGCCGCGGTGACGGCGGTGGCCGCGGGTGCGGCGCCGATCCGGGCGGCCGTGGTGGGGGCGGCGCGCAGCCAGGTCGACACGGCGTCCGGGAGCCTGGTCGTGACGGTCGGCGCGACGCGGCCCGAGTCGTTCCGCGGCTACCGGGAGGCGGAGGTCAACGGTGTCGCCGCCACGCCGGCGCCGGCGGTGGTCACGCGGGCGACGCCGCACCTGCCGCACCGGTCGGTCGGCACCGACGGGCTCGCGAAGCCCGACCTGCCGGCGGACCCGCGGGCGCAGGCGTTGACCTGCGTGCGCGGCTCGTGGCGGTACCAGGACCAGGACTCCCGGTGGCACCCGTCGGCGAACTTCCAGGTGCAGCTGTGGCGGCGCACCTTCCTCGGGCCGCAGCTGCTCACCTCGGACATCACCGACGAGAACGGCGCGTACCGGGTGTGCTCGACCGCGGCGGCCGGCAGCGACGTCTACGTCCGGTTCGTCGCCGAGAACGGCAAGTGGTCGGTCACGGACGGCGACAACGACCCGTACGCGTTCGTCAGCCGCGACATCCAGCGCATCGGCGACGGCGCGACGGTGGACCTCGGCGCGCTCAACCCGGCCGACAACAACCTGATGCGCGCGCTGCACGCGTTCGACGAGGTCAACGACGCCAAGAACTGGACCCCCGGCGACTGCTGGGACGCCCGGCACACCAACTGCCGGGTCGTGCGGTTCCGCTGGACGCCGACCTCGACCGAGGGCGCGTTCTACCGGACCGGCGAGAACCGGGTCTACCTGCGCGCCGACGACCCGAACTTCCGATCCGTCGTGGTGCACGAACTGGGTCACGCGGTGATGGACGAGGTGTACGAGGACGACTTCCCGCGCACCGAGAACTGCAGCCCGCACTTCATCCACCGCACGTCCTCGCCGAGCTGCGCGTGGACGGAGGGCTTCGCCGACTGGTACCAGGCCGCCGTCTACAACGACCCGCGCTACGTCGGCGGACCGAACTTCGAGGTGCCGCTGGAGACGCCCACGTGGGGCACGGCGGACTGGAACGACGGCGACGGGGTCGAGGGCCGGGTCGCGGGCGCGCTGATCGACCTCGCCGACGCCGGCGCGGAGCAGTACTGGGACTCCTACGGCGAAGGCGCGCCGAACCGGCTGTGGGAGACGTTCCTCAACCACCGCTCGACCTCGTTCAACGAGTACTGGCGGCAGCGGGGCCAGGACCAGTTCGACGTGTCCGACCGCCCGCAGGGCAGCCTGTACCAGAACACGATCGACTACGGCTACCGCGACCCGCTGGCCGACAACCAGGCGCTGACCAGGCCGGAGCCCCGGACGCCGCACAACTACCACTTCCGGACCACGACGGTGTTCTGGTCGGCGGTGGCGGTCCGGCCGCCGGCGGGCGCGCGGTACGACCTGGCGGTGTTCGGCAACCGCGAGCTGACCCAACAGCTCGCGTCGAGCACGCTGGGGCCGGACGTGGTGAACTTCGTCGCGGTCGACTCCAACCGCAGGCCGCTGGGCGACTACTACCCGCAGGTGCGGGTGGCGTCCGGGCACGGCGACTACCAGGTCCAACTGGCCCAGGGCGCGAGCCAGCTGCCACCGGCGTCCAGCGCGCAGATCGCGATGGGCGCGGGTGACGTGGTCGCGGTGCGCGACGTCTGCGGCGTCACGCCGGAGCAGGTGATCACGCTGACCGCCACCCCGTCGGACGGCGGGCAGGACGCGGAGCTGTTCCTGCTGGCCTCCAACCCCGACCAGCCGGCGAGCTTCGTGCAGGGCCGCGCGGCGGCCGTGGCGCAGGCCACCGGTGCGGGGCCGGGGAGTCCGGAGACGCTGACGCACACCGCCACGTCCTCGGGCTGCTACGGCGTCGTGCTGGTCAACCGGGGCGGGGCGGGCGTCTACACGCTCAGCCGCGCCTGATCACACCGTGCCGGCCGGGGCTCCTCCCCCGGCCGGCACGTCCGGAGGTGCAACCACATCGTGCGTCCCACCCGTCCGTTGACCGTGAGATTCGTCCTCGTCGCCGTGGCGGTCCTCGCCGTCGCCTGCCAGTCCCCGCCCGCGCCGCCGTCCGGGAAGGCCGTGGCGCTGCGCGTCGAGCTCTTGGGGGGCGGCCCGCTGCCGCCGGGCTGGGTGACCTTCCCGGAGTTCGCGCTCTACGGCGACCGCACGCTGATCACCGCCGACGGCGACGCGCCCCGCGAGTACCACCTGACCGAGGCGGAGTTCGACCGCGTCTACGGCCGCGCCCGCTCGGCCGGCCTGGCGACCGGTCGGACGTTCGACGAGCAGAGCCCGGACGCGCCCGTGCTGGAAGTCGTGTTCGGCCACGACACCGGCCGGTCGGTCACCCGGATCACCGCGCCCGACCCGGAGGCCTCGGGTGACGCGGGCGCGATCGTCCGCGCGGTGGCGCTCAAACCCGACACGGACCTGGAGTCGCCGCACGAGCCCTACCGACCCGAGCGCGTCGCCGTCGTCGCGGGCGTTTCGTCGGGCGCCCCGACCGGCCCGCGGTGGCCACTGCGCCCGCTGGCCGAGGGGACGCCCCTCAACGCCGGGCGGTGCGCGGTGTACGCCGCGGCGGAGGTCCGCGACATCCGATCGGACACCACGTGGACCAGCGGCGGCACCACCTACCGCGTGCGGCTGCGACCCCTGCTGCCCGACGAGACCGACTGCGCGGCCCTGACCCGCGGGTAGTGGCCGCGGGTCACGGGTGGGCGGCGGTCAGGTTGCGCAGGGCGGTGGTGCCCAGGCCCGTGGGGCCGCGCAGGGCGTGGACCGCCACCGCCTTGCGTCCGCCGAAGTGCTCCTCCAGGGCCGCGTCGCTGTAGCGGTGCGTCTTCAGGTGCCATTCGCGGATGGCGTGCATCCAGTTCTTCAGCTTCTGGACGTGGGTCGCCAGGGCGTGCCCGCTGTCGGCATCCAGGTCCAGGTCCTTGACCAAGCCCGGCAGCTCCACGTCGAGGATGCGCTCGAACTGGGCCAACCGGGCGCTTTGCAGCTTCTCGACCACCTCGTACGCCCGGCGCACGTCGCAGTCCAGGAAGTTGCGGGTCACGTGGACCAGGTTGTGGACCTCGCCCTCGTACTGCACCTCCTTGCGGTGCGACACCAGGTCGTTGACCATCCAGCCGTAGTCGGCGGCGGTGTTCTCCAGGTCGCGGAGGGTTCGCGTCCGCCGCAGCTCCGGCGGCAGGTCGTCCGCTGTGGACAGGTTCGCCATGCTCCGGATCAACTCGGTGCCGAAGGTCAGGCGGCGCATCTCGACGTAGTCCACCGGGTCCGGGACCCGGTTGAGGTGTTGGTTCTCCAGCTCCCACAGCCAGGCGTCCAGCATGGACGACACGGCGGACTTGACCTCGCGGCGGCGGTCCGGGGGCATGGTCGCGGCGGTGCGGCGCCAGAGGTCCGCCAGCCCGCGTTCCAGCGGGACCGCCGGCGTGGTGCCCGACGCGCCCTCGACCGCCATCAGATCCTTGAGCCTGGCGGTGAGGGCCTTGGCGCCGGCCATGTCCTGGGCGCGGCCGAACACCGCCGGGTAGTAGTCGTCCGCATAGGTGCCCCAGGTCAGCCACAGGGCCGAGAGGGTGATCGCGTCCGGGGTGCCGTCCGGGTCGATGAGGGCGGAGCACAGGCCGTAGTTGTGGCCGCGGACCATGTCCTCGGTCCACAGGCCCGGCACGTCGTCGAGGAAACCCATCTCGCGGGACCACTCGACCGCCGTCGCCGTCGCCGCCCGGCCGTGCGGGCTGGTCTTCTTCGGGAACGGCAGGCGCATCTCCGGCCACGGGATCGACGGCACCGGCGAGAACGGGACGTGGGTGAAGCTGCGCAGCCGTTGCGGCGCGGTGTTGAGCAGGGAGCGCAGCGCTTGCGTGCCCAGGCCGGTCGGGCCGCCCAGGCCGGTGCCGTCCAGCGCGCCCTTGTTCATGTAGCGGCTGGAGCGCATGTGCCACTCGTGGCCACCGGACTGCCAGTCCTGCAGGCCCTTGACGTAGGCCAGCACCGCCAGGCGGCCCGCCGGGTCGATGCGGTGCTCGTCGAGCAGCTTCGGGACCTCGGTCAACGCCGTGTGCTCGAACTGGTGCAGCCGCGACGTGAGCAGGTCGTTCACCCGCTCCGCGGCCTCCTGCGTCGGCAGGTCCAGGAACTTCTCCAGCACCAGGACGCCGTTGCTCAGCTCGCCCTCGTCCAGGACCTCGCGCTCGTAGGAGAACAGGTCGTTGCGCAGGTGGACGGCGTCGGCGAAGGTGTCGCGCAGCACCGCCAGCGGACGGGTCAGGGCGATGCGCGCGGGCACCTCCATGCCGGTGACGTGCTCGACCAGGTTGGCGCTCCACGGCGCGCCGCCGACCTTGCGGCGCATCTCGACGTACTCGATCGGGTTGGCCAGCCGGCCCTCGCTGATGTTGTGCAGCTCCCACATGGACTCGTCCAGCAGGTGCTTGGTGTTGTCGGCGAACCTGCGGCGCCAGTCCATCGAGTGCGCGGGGACCGTGCGCTCCCACAGGTCCTTGAGGCCCTTCTCGACCGGGTTGGTCGGTTCCTCGGTGATCACGCCGTCCACCGGCATGAACAGCGGCAGCCGGTCCAGGTAGACCTGTGCGCCCCGGATGTCGTTCGGGTTGCGCTTGTAGAGCTCCACGAAGTGGTCGTCGAAGTAGAAGACCCACACGTACCAGTCGGTGACCAGGTCCAGGTCCCCGGCGGACGCGTCGGGGTGGGTGTAGGCGCACAGCAGCGCGTAGTCGTGCGAGGCGAGGTCGTCGTCGGTCCAGATGACCGTGCCGTGCTGGGGGACGTCGATGAAGTCCATCGCGTGCGCCCACGCCTTGCTGTGCGTGCGGGCGCGGTCGAGGTTGGGGTTCAGCCGCGCCGGGTAGGGCATGTAGAACTCCGGCAACTGGAACGGCTGCATCGACTCGGCACCTCTCTGTCACGGGACCACCGGGGTGCACGCAACCAGTCGGCGGGCGTGGCGACCAGGGTCCGGGCGGCAGGTCTACCCGTTCGTGGACCCCGACCGTTCCACCGGCACACGGACCGCTGCCGACCGTGCCCGAGAAGATCACCCGATCAGGCGTCGGTGGTGCCCATGCCCAGGTGCTCGATGTGGTAGACGGCCTCGTCCAGGAGTTGCGCGACGTGGTCGTCGTAGAGGCTGTAGACGATGCTGCGGCCGTGCCGGGTGCCCACGACCAGGCCCAGCGCGCGCAGCAGGCGCAATTGGTGGGAGACGGCGGACTGCTCCATCTCGATCGCCTCGGCCAGCTCCCCCACCGCGCACGGGCCGTGCCGCAGCCGGGCCAGGATGCGCAGCCGGCTCGGGGTCGCCAGGGCCTGGAGGGTCGCGGCGACGGTCGCGGCCGAATCCGCGTCCAGCACGGCGGGCGGCGCCGCCTTGCCCGTCCCGTGTCCCATGCGGCGATCTTACGCGAGGAACAAATGAAGAGGTCTTCATGTGTTCCTGTATGGTGCCGCGTGTGACAACGGCGGAGATGGTTCGGGTCGGCCCCGCGCGGGTCGGGGTGTGGGCGCTGGCGGAGGTCCGGTGGGCGTGCGCGGCGACGGCCCTGTTCGCGCTGGGCTTGGGCGCGTGGTGGGCCGACGCGCCCGCGTGGCTGTGGTGGTCGCTGTTGCTGGCCTGCTGCGCGGCCGGCGGCTGGGAGCCGGCGCTGGCCGGGTTGCGGGCCCTGCGCGAGCGGTCGCTGGACGTGGACCTGCTGATGGTGGTGGCCGCCGCCGGGGCCGCCGCGATCGGGCAGGTGGTGGACGGGGCGCTGCTGATCGTCATCTTCGCCACCTCCGGCGCGCTGGAGGCGGTGCTGACCCGGCGCACGGCCGACTCCGTGCGGGCGCTGCTGGACCTCGCGCCCCAACGGGCGACGCGGGTCGTCGGGGACGGTCACGAGGAAGTGGTGGACGCGTCCGCGCTGCGGGTGGACGACGAGGTCGTGGTGCGACCCGGTGAACGGGTCGGCGCGGACGGTGTCGTGGTCGGCGGGGCGGGCGAGGTGGACGAGGCGTCGATCACCGGCGAGCCGCTGCCGGTGGCCAAGGCGGTCGGGGCGGAGGTGTTCGCGGGGACGCTCAACGGGTCCGGGGCGCTGCGGGTGCGGGTGACGCGCGACCCGGCCGACAGCGTGCTGGCGCGCATCGTTTCGCTGGTGGAGCGGGCGTCGGCGACCAAGGCCGGGACGCAGCTGCTGATCGAGAAGGTGGAGCAGCGGTACTCGGTGGGTGTCGTGGTGGCGACGCTGGCGCTGTTCGCGGTGCCGTTGGCGTTCGGGGCGGAGTTGCGGCCGACGTTGCTGCGGGCGATGACGTTCATGATCGTGGCGTCACCGTGCGCGCTGGTGCTGGCGACGATGCCGCCGCTGCTGGCCGCGATCGCCAACGCCGGGCGGCACGGGGTGCTGGTGAAGTCGGCGGTGGCGATGGAGCGGCTGGGCGCGGTGACGGCGGTCGCGGTGGACAAGACGGGCACGCTGACCGAGGGCCGGCCCCGCGTGGTCGAGGTGAGCCCGGGTGATCGGGCCGATGAGGTCTTGGCGTGGGCGGCGGCCGTGGAGCGGTGGAGCGAGCACCCGGTGGCGGCGGCGATCGTGGCCCGCGCCCGGGAGCGTGGACTGGCGGTGGCCGAGGCGCGGGACTTCCGCGCCACGCCGGGCGTGGGCGTGGCCGGGGTGGTCGACGGGCGACGGGTGGCTGTCGTGGCCGATCCGCGGGCGGCGGGCGGTGGCCGGACGGCGGTTCGCGTCGAGGTCGATGGGCAACCGGTCGGGGTGGTGGTGCTGGCGGACCGGGTTCGGCCGTCGAGCAGGGACGCGGTGGCCGGGTTGGCGGCGGTGACCGGGTCGCGGCCGGTGCTGCTCAGCGGCGACAACTCCCCCGCCGCGCGGGAGGTCGCGGCCGAGGTGGGCATCGAGGACGCCCGGGGTGGCCTGCTGCCGCAGGACAAGGCGGACGCGGTGGCCGACCTGCGAGGCGCGGGTCACCGGGTGCTGTTCGTGGGCGACGGCGTGAACGACGCCCCCGCGATGGCCACCGCCGACGCCGGGATCGCGTTGGGGCGCAAGGGTTCCGACCTCACCGTCGAAACGGCGGACGCCGTCGTGCTGCGTGACGACCTGGCGGCGGTGCCCGCGGTGGTCGCGTTGGCGCGCCGCGCCCGGCGGGTCGTCGTGGCCAACCTCGTCATCGCCGGCTCGATCATCGTGGCGCTGGTGACGTGGGACCTGGTCGGCACCCTCCCGCTGCCCCTGGGCGTCGCCGGGCACGAAGGATCGACGGTGCTCGTGGCGCTCAACGGCCTGCGCCTGCTGTCCAAGCGCTCCTGGCCGAGTATTTGATCGCACGGAATTCGATATAACGCCCGATTAATCATGGTGTTAGCGTGTGGTGAATGCGGAACACCATTCGGGGCTATCGAGACGTGTGCCGGAAACCGGCTTTCCTGCGGTTCTGGCTGGGTATGGCGGTGTCGCGGACCGGGGACGCGCTGACGACGGTCGCGTTGGCGTGGCTGGTCCTCGACCTGGCCGGACCTGCCGAATTGGGTGTCGTCCTGCTGTGCTTCGGACTGCCCCGGGTGGTCACCGGGCCGGTGGCGGGACGGTTGCTCGACCGGTTTCCGGCGCGATTGCTGCTCGGCTGGGACAACGCGCTGCGAGCGGCGCTGGTGGCCGTTGTCCCGGTGTTGGCCTACGTCGGGGAATTGCGGATCGGACACGTCTACGCCGTGGTTCTCGCGTGCGCGGCGTTGTCCGCCGTGACGGAGGTGGCCGAGGGCGCGTTGGTGCCGAGACTGGTGGCGGACGCGGAGTTGGAGTCGGCGAACTCGCTGCTCTCGGTGAACTGGGAGGTGGCCTACGTCGTCGCGCCGCCGGTGGCCGGGCTCGCGGTCGGGGCGGTGGGCGCGGAGGCGGTGTTGCTGCTCGACGCGGCCAGTTTCCTGGTGACCAGCGCGTTTTGCTTCGGGCTGCCGCCGCTGGCGGTGCACGGGGAGCGCACGCCGACGCGGTTCGCGGTGTTGCTGCAGCTGCCGGTGGCGTTGGTATTGTCCTTGTCCGCCACCGGGTTCCTGTTCCTCGGCGGTGTGGTGGAGGTGTTCCACCCGGTGTTCGTGCGGGAGGTGCTGCACGCCGGGCCGGTGGCGTTCGGGCTCGTGCTGGGCGCGGCCGGCGTGGGCGGGTTGTGCGGGGCGGTGTTCGGGGTGGCGCTGTACCGGCGGGTGCCCGAGCGGTGGCGGGTGTCGGCGGCGATCGCCTGTGCCGCACCGGTCTTCGCGTTGTTCGCGGTCATCGACACCGTGGTGGCCGCCGTGGTGGTGGCGGGCGTGGCGTCGTTCCTGTGGGCCCCGTACTACGCGGTGGAACGGTCGAGGTTCCAGCGCGCGGTGCCCAAGGACGTGCGTGGGCGGGTGACAGGTGCGCGGACGGCTTTGTGCGCCTTGGGTTTCCCGGTCGGCAGCGCCGCCGGGGGCGTGCTGCTGGCGGGGGTCGAGGTGCCGGCTGCGGCGTTGGTGGTCGCCTGCGGGTTCGTGGTGCTCGCCTTCGTCCCGCTCGCCGCCCGCGAGCGGGTCAGGACGTGACGGCGGCGGCCACGATGCACGTGTCGTCCAGCGGCGACGCCGGGACCAGCCGCGAGGTCAACGCCTCCGGCATGTCCGCCGGGTCGATGTCGGCCGTGAACGTGCGGATGTCCTCCATCAGGTACTCCAGGTCGTCCCGGTCGCCGGAGTCGGACGGCCGGCGCTCCACCAGGCCGTCGGTGAACATCAGCACCGTGTCCCCGGGCTGGAGCACCACCGCCGCCGTGCCGTAGGCCGCGCCCGGCAGACCGCCGAGGACCGGGCCCGCCGGCCGGTCGAGCACGTGCACGTCGTGCGCCCGGACCAGCAGCAACGGCGGGTGCCCGGCCTGGGCCCAGGTCAGCCGGCGGGCCGCCGGGTCGAACCGGGCTACCGCCGCCGTGGCCAGCGTGACGTCCTCGCCCGCGGTCAGCATCCGGTTGAGCACGTCCAGCACCCCGGCGGGGTCGGGCGCGGTCAGCGCCGCGCCGGTGAACGCGTAGCGCAGCTTGGCCATGGCCGCCGCGGTGGCCAGGCCGTGCCCCGCGACGTCGCCGATGGCCAGCAGCGTGCTGCCGTCGTGGATGGTGAAGGCGTGGTACCAGTCGCCGCCCACCTCCGCCCACCGCTCGGCCGCGAGGTAGCGCACGGCCACCCGCAGCCCCGGCAGTTCCAGCGGCCCGCTGGGCAGCGGCAGCACGGCGGAGCGGAGGTGCTCGGCCACCTGGTGCTCGCGGGCGAACCGCTCGCTCAGGTCGAACATCCGCTTCTCCGCGTGCCGGGTCGCGGTGATGTCCTGCAGCACCACGTCCAACCGCACCGGCCGCCCCTGCACGTCCAGCACCGGCTCGCCGATGAACCGCCCGGACCGGACCTCGTCGCCGGCCTTGAGCCGCAGCTCGGTGTCGGTGCGCTCACCGCGTTCCAGCATCCGCCGCACGGCGTTCTGCAGGATCGGCAGGTCCTCGGGGACCACGGACGCGCGGATCTCGTCCAGCGACATCGGACCCAGCGCGGGGTCGCGGGCGAAGATGACGTAGAGCTGGTCGGACCAGTCGATCTCGTTGGTCACCAGGTTCCACTCGCCCCAGCCGATGTTCCCCAGGCGCTGCACGCTGCGCAGCCGTTCCAGCTGCAACGGGTCCTCGTGCTCGCGCCAGGCCAGCACGAGCCCGTCGCCGAACTTGCCGATGGTCAGCGTGTACCGGCCGTGCTGGGGCAGGCCGGGGCTGTTCTCCTCGTAGTCGAACGTGCCGACCACCTCGCGCACGCCGGTGCGCAGCACCCGGTGGTAGGCCGCCCACAGCTCGGTGCCCTCCACGGTCGGGTAGCTCTCCAGGATGCTGCGCCCGACCAGCTGCCGGTAGCGGCGGCCGGAGAAGTCGACCGCGTCGGGGCTCGCGGCCTCGAACCGGAAGTCCACGACCTCGCCGTCGGACGCGTGCACCGCGCCGAGCAGGGCCACCGAGCCGGGCAGCACGTCCAGGAAGTGCTGGGCCCACAGCGTCCAGTTGCGGCCGTGCGCGCCACCGCCCGGGCCGAGCAGCGAGAGCAGCGTGGACCCGGCGGAGCGCACCACCAGCTCCAGGTCCCACTGCTCCCCGGTGGTGAAGTCGTGGTGCTCGGTCCACAGCAGACCGACGACGCCGGCCGTCCGCGTCCGATCCCGGAACGGCACCCAGGCCCGGGACCGCCACACCGTCTCCGGGTCGCCGATCAGGGTGAACCGCCGCCGCGCCGCCGCCAGGTCGGGCAACCACTGCGGCAGGCCGCTGCGCACCGAGGCCAGGACCCCGGTCTCCAGGCGCAGCGGCACCCGCTCCCACTCCAGCCGCACCCGCGCCGGCACGTTCGCCGCGGCCTCCAGGCGCACCCCGCCGTCGGGTTCGACCAGGTAGACCAGCACCGCGTCGCACCCGGCGTGCTCGCGGACCAGTTCGGCCAGCTCCTCGGAGTCGGTCGCGGACCCCACCGCGGCCAGGGCCACCGGGCGCGGCGCGGGCGGCAGCCCGGACACCGGCCGCACGTACCGGGTCGGGTCGAAGCGCTCCTCGACCGGCGGCGCGGCCGGTCCGGGCGGCGGCGGGACGCCGAGCACGCCGGCGGCGACGCTCACCAGGTCCGTGCCGGTGGCCTGGGCCAGCCGGACCAGGTCGTCGAACGCCTCGTCGGGCCGGCACGACAACCGCTCGGCGAGCACCCCCTTGGCCTGCTCGACCACGGCCTGGCGGCGCGCGGCGGCCCGCAACCGGTCGATCTCGTCACGCTGACGGGCGACCAGGTCGGCCAGTGCGGAACGACTCGGATCCCGCTGGGTAGCCATCGCGACCCAGCATCGCGCGTGCGGACGCCGGCGGCCAGCCGAACCGGCTACCCGGCGCGGTCGTCGGCGCGCGGGGCGGGCATCGCGGGGCCGACGACGGCGCACCGCGAGCCGCGCGCCCGGAGCGACTGGCGCAGCCGCCACAGGACCGCGGCCGTGGCCGGGTCCGCCACCGTCGTGCCGCTCAGGTCGACCAGCACCGGGCGCGGGCGCTCCGCCAGCACGCACCCGATCTGGGCGACCAGGAACGCGGCGGACGTGCGGTCCACCGGGCCCCGGACCCGGATCACCTGCGCGCCCGCCCCGCCCGTGAAGTCGAGGTGCACCGCCCCGGGCAGGGGCGCGATCGGGTCAACGCGGCGCGGCAGCGGGCTGACGGCCGTTCGGACGGGACCGGCCGCGCGGGCCGGGTGCTGGATCGCCACCGGACGACCTTAAGACGGCTCGGCCGGGCCGCTGCCGGTCGTTCGACCCACAAAACCGGGCGGAAGACGCGCAGGTCAGAGGCCTTCTGATGACCGGAGGTTGCTCGGGCATTCACAGTCGGTGTCTTTCACGTTACAGTTCTGGGAGCGCTCCCAGTCCGTTGCGTCCAATGGAGGATGTGGTGTGGATGGTGGAGGGATTCCCCCGCCCCGGTGCCCTGGTCGAGGGCATGCGCGTGCTCGACGCGCTGAGCGTGCCGCTGCTGCGCGGGTCGCTCGGCGTGGTGTTCGTGTGGTTCGGGGCGTTGAAGGTGTCGGGCGCGACGCCGGTCGCCGACCTGGTGGCGAGCACGGTGCCGTGGCTGGCGCCGGGGCTGCTGGTCGCGGGGCTCGGCGTGCTGGAGGTGCTGCTCGGCCTCGCGCTGGTCGCCGGGCGGTTCCTGCGGGTGGCCGCCGTCCTGGTGATGGCGCACCTGGGCGGCACGTTCCTGACCCTGGTGGTGCAGCCGGCGGTGGCCTTCCGGGCCGGTAACCCGCTGCTGCTCACCCTCACCGGCGAATTCGTCGTCAAGAACCTGGTCTTGTTCACGGCGGCACTGGTGGTCCTGTGCGCCGAACTGCGTCGAGGAGGAGTTCGATGAAGCGCTCCACGGTCGTCGCCGCGGCCTTCCTGCTGGCCGCCGGCTCCGCGGCGGCCCTGTTCCCGCACGCGGTCGCCGCGGCGGCGGGCTGTCGCGTCGACTACACCGTCGCCGGCCAGTGGCAGGGCGGTTTCCAGGCGAGTGTGAAGATCACCAACGTGGGCGACCCGGTGAGCGGGTGGTCGCTCGGGTTCACCTTCCCCGACGGCGGGCAGAAGGTCACCCAGGGCTGGAACGCCGGCTGGAGCCAGTCCGGGACCGCGGTCACCGCCACGAACGTCGACTGGAACCGGTCGCTGGGCACCGGCGGGACGGCCGACATCGGCTTCACCGGGACGTTCACCGGGGCCAACCCCGCGCCCACGGCGTTCACGCTCAACGGGGTCGCGTGCACCGGCTCCCCCGTCGTCACGACCACGACCACCACCACGACGACCACGGGCAACCCGCCCGTCGGCCGCACGCCGGTGGAGATCAACGGCCAGTTGCGGGTCTGCGGCGTGAACCTGTGCAACCAGTACAACCGGCCGGTCCAACTGCGCGGCATGAGCACGCACGGCATCCAGTGGTTCGACAAGTGCTACAACAACGCCTCGCTGGACGCGCTGGCCAACGAGTGGAAGTCCGACCTGTTCCGCATCGCGATGTACGTGCAGGAGCAGGGCTACGAGACCAACCCGAGCTGGTTCACCAACCGGGTCAACACCCTGGTGGACATGGCCGAGGCGCGCGGGATGTACGCGATCATCGACTTCCACACCCTCACGCCCGGCGACCCGAACTACAACATCGACCGCGCCAAGACGTTCTTCGCCCAGGTCGCGTCGCGCAACGCCGCCAAGAAGAACGTCATCTACGAGATCGCCAACGAGCCCAACGGCGTCGGCTGGGCGGCGATCAAGAGCTACGCGGAGCAGGTCATCCCGGTGATCCGCGCCGCCGACCCGGACGCGGTCGTGCTCGTCGGCACGCGCGCGTGGTCGTCGTTGGGCGTCTCGGAGGGCTCGAACGAGAGCGAGATCGTCAACAACCCGGTCAACGCGACCAACATCATGTACACGTTCCACTTCTACGCCGCCTCGCACAAGGACAACTACCGGTCCACGGTGAGCCGGGCGGCGTCGCGCCTGCCGCTGTTCGTCAGCGAGTTCGGCACGGTCAGCGCCACCGGCGGCGGGGCGTTCGACCGCGCGAGCAGCACGGCGTGGCTGGACCTGCTGGACCAGCTCAAGATCGGGTACGCGAACTGGACGTACTCCGACGCGAACGAGAGCAGCGCCGCCCTGCGGCCGGGCACGTGCGACGGCGGCACGTACACCGGCAGCGGCGTGCTCACCGAGTCCGGCGCGTTCATCAAGAGCCGCGTCAGCACGGCGGACAACTTCCCGACCAGCTGACCCGGGCTGCGGACGGGGCTCGGCCTTCACGGGCCGGGCCCCTTCGCCGGTTACGCGCTAGCCCATTCGGCCGATACTCCGGTACCGGATGCGCGGAGGTGCGTGATGCCCGCAGGGTTCAGACAGCGGTTCCTCGTCGTGGCGGCGGTGTTCGGCGTGGCGGGCTGCGGCGCGAGTCCCGTGCCGCCGGCGTCCACCACCACCTCCGAGCCGACCACGACGACCACCACCACCCGGCCTCGGGCCGACGCGGCGACCACCGACCTGGCGTCCCGGGCCACCATCACCCTGACCGACCTGGGCGAATCCTGGATGCTGCACGCCGAGGGCCGCGAGGGCGAACCGGTGGCCGACGACGACTGCGCCGCCGGCACCGTGCTGGCCGACCTCCCGACCGGCGCCCGCTGGTCCGGCGGCCAGTTCAAGACCCGCGAGGCCCGGTGGTTCGTGTACTCGGCCGCCGCGGTGTTCCCCGACGAGGCCACGGCGGTGAAGTGGGTCGAGGTCCGCAAGTCCGCCGCCTACGTCGAGTGCCGGCGCGCCGAGATCGAGCGGGGGCAGCGCACCGCCGACCCGAGGTTCTCCGTCGCGGTCGCCGAGATCACTGGTCCGGGCCTGGGCACCAACGGCTTCGAGGCCTACGTGCTCTACCAGCTCAAGGCCGACACCGGCGGCGGGGCGCAGGACTCCAACGCCAACTTCGCCCGCCACACCTACCGGGTCGGCCGCGTGGTCGTGTCGCTGTCACTCGACATCGCCTCCGCCACCACCGACCCGGCCGACCTGACCAGCCGCGTGACGACCGACGTCACCCGCGCGCTCGCCGCCGTGTACGAGCGGATCGGAAAGGCGTAGGACGGCATACGTCCATCAGGATGGCTTGCGCCGGAACGGCCGTGCGCGGCTCGCGTCGGCCGCCGGCCCGCGCCGCGATCCACGCCGACGAGAAAGCCGCCACCCCGATCGCAGTCCCGCAGCCAGCCGCCGCCCGGTCCACCGACATCACCGACGAGCGAGTCCTGTCCGACCACGACGCCGCCCACCGGGCTCATGCCCGCGCCGAACTCGGCGTCACGCCGAACGAACCACAGGACGGCGTGCGTCCATCAGGATGGCTTGCGCCGGAACGGCCGTGCGCGGTCCGGTGATCGAGTACGCTCTCCTCCGCTTCGGGCCCTGGCGGGGGTGGCGTGCGTGGCGGGACGGGTCGAGTGCCGGCTGTTGGGGCCGGTCGAGGTGGTGGTGGACGGGGTCGCGGCGCCGTTGGGCGGCGCGAAGCCCAGGGTGCTGCTGGCGGCGCTGCTGCTGGAGCACGGCCGGGTCGTGCCCACCGACCGGCTCATCGACGTCATCTGGCCGGAGGACCCGCCGGACACCGCGCGGGCGGTCATCCAGACCTACGTCAAGACGCTGCGGCAGTCCCTGGCCCGGCACGGCGTGACCGACCTGATCGTCACCAGCCCGCCCGGTTACCTCGCGCGGGTCCCGGCGGGCGCGCTGGACCTGGTGGAGTTCGAACGGCTGCTCGCGCGCGGCCGGGCCGCCGGGTCCGCCGACGACACGGCGGCGGTCCTGCGGTCGGCGCTGGCGCTGTGGCGCGGGCCGGCGTTGGCCGGGGTGGGCGCCTCCCTGCTCGCCGGCGAGGCGGCGCGGCTGGAGGAGCTGCGGCTGGCGGCCACCGAGGAGCTGGTCAGCGCCGACCTGGCGGCGGGCCGCTACGAGGTCGCGCTGCCCGAGGTGACCGCGCTGCTGCGCCGGTTCCCCACCCACGAGGGCCTGCGGGCGCGGCACATGACCGCCCTGCACCGGCTCGGCCGGCGGTCCGAGGCGCTGGCGTCGTTCCGGGAGGCGCGCGCGGCGTTGGCCGAGGAGCTGGGCCTGGACCCGGGACCGGAGCTGACGGCGGCGCACGAGGCGGTCCTGCGCGGCGACCCCGACCCGTCGCCCCGCGCCGGGTCCGAGCGGACGCCCGTGCCGGCGCCGCGACCGCCGGTGCCGACCCAGTTGCCGCTGGTGCCCGCCGACTTCACCGGCCGCTCGCGGGAGATCGCGGCCCTGGTGCGGGAGCTCGCGCCCCGCGACGGGTCGTGGTCGCCGCCCATCCGCGTGCTGTCCGGCAAGGGCGGCAGCGGCAAGTCCGCACTCGCCGCGCGGGTGGCGACCGAGCTGGCGGCGGCCTTCCCCGACGGGCAGCTGCACGCCGAGCTGCGCGGCATGACCGACGCGCCCGCCGACCCCGCCGAGGTGCTCAGCCGGTTCCTCAAGGCGCTGGGCTGCGCGCCGGACGCGATCCCCGAGACGCTGGACGAGCGGGTCGAGACCTACCGGCGGCTGGTGGCCGACCGCACGGTGCTCGTGGTGCTCGACGACGCCGCGTCCTCCCGCCAGGTGCTGCCGCTGGTGCCCGGCGGCGGCCGGTGCGCGGTGCTGGTCACCTCGCGCGACCGGCTCGCCGGGTTGCCGGGAGCGTCGCGGGTGGAGCTGGAGGTGCTCGGCGACGACGAGGCGGTCGAGCTGCTGACCCGGATCGTCGGGCCGGCGCGCGCCGACGCCGAACCGCAGGCCGTGGCCGACATCGTGGAGCGGTGCGGCCGGATGCCGCTGGCCATCCGGGTCGCCGGCGCCCGGCTGACCACCCGCCAGCGGTGGCCGCTGCAACTGCTCGCCGACCGGCTGGCCGACGAGCGCCGTCGGCTGGACGAGCTGTCCGTGGCCGACCTGGAGGTGCGCGCGAGCTTCCGGCTCAGCTACCGCTCGCTGGCCCCCGACGAGCGCAGGACGTTGGGGCGCCTGGGGTTCCTGGGTGTGCCGGAGTTCGCGCCGTGGGTGGTCGCGTGGCTGCTCGACGTGGACACCCGCGCCGCGGAGAACGTGATCGAGCGGCTGGTCGACGCGCACCTGGTGGACTTCTCGCGGGTGGACGACCAGGGGTTCATGCGCTACCGGCTGCACGACCTGGTGCGCATCCACGGGCGCGAGGAGGCGGAGTCCGCCGAACCCGAGGCGGACCTGGTCGCGGCCGTCGCCCGGGTGCTGGGCGGCTGGCTGTCGGTGGTGGACCAGGTGGCGGGCGTGTCGCCGCCGGAGGAGATGCAGTGGCCGCGCACCGCCGTGCCGGCCCCGGTGTCGCCGCTGGTGGTCACCGACCCGCAGACGTGGTTCGACACCGAGCAGCCCGCCATCGTGGTCGGGGTGGAGCGCGGGGCGGCGTTGGCGCTGTACGACCTGGTCCGCCGGTTCGCCGCCACCCGGCTGGGGCCGTCGCTGTTCGGGGTCGACCGGTTCGAGGCGCGGGAGCGGATCAACGCCGCCGCGCTGGAGGCGACCCGCCGCGCGGGCGACCGCCGGGGCGAGGCGATGATGCTGACCGAACTCGGGCAGCTGCGCTACCTGCAGGACGAGTTCCCCGAGTCGCTGCGGCTGCACACCGAGGCGTTGGCCGTGTTCCGGGAGTTGGACGACCCGGCGTGCGAGGCGGTGGTGCTGGCCGGGCTGGGCACCACGTGCCGGGAGGCGGGCCGGCTGGCCGAGGCGCTGGAGCACCTCGACGCGGCCCGGGCGCTGGTGCGGCGGCTCGGCGACCGGTCCGGGATGGCGTACGTGGCCCGGTTGTCCGGGTCGGTGCGGCTGGAGCGCGGCGAGCCGGACCGGGCGTGGGACGACCTGGTCGAGGCGCTGGCGGCCTACCGGGAGGTGGGCAGCCTGCGCGGTGAGGCGTTGGTGCTGCGCACCATCGGGCTCTACCACCGGGCGGTCGGGGCCTACCTGGACTCGGTGGCGGTGTGCGCCGAGGCCGCCGGGGTGTTCCGGGGGCTCGGCGACCGGTTGATGGAGTCCTACGCCGTGCGGTCGCTGGTCAAGGCCGAGGCGCGGCTGGGGCGGGAGGTGGAGGACCCGCGGTTGCAGTGGTGCCTGTCGGTGTGCCGGTCGATGGGCGACCGGTGGGGTGAGGCGGCCACGTTGCGGACGATCGGCGAGGTCCACCTGGCCCGGGGTCGGTTGGCGGAGGCGGAGACCGCTTTGCTGGCCGCCGTCGCGCTGTGGGACGAGCTGCGGGTGCCGTTGTGGCGGGCGCGGACCGAGCGGGACCTGGCTTCCGTGCACCGGGCGCGCGGTGACCTCGCCCGGGCCGACGAGCTGGCGGGCCGCAAGGTGGACGCGAAGCTGCAGGGCATCCTGGAAGCCTTCAAGGCCCAGATCATCGAGGGCAAGATCCAGGTGGCCGACAAGCGGTGA